>JAIRPB010000037.1 GCA_031257305.1 Azoarcus sp. | reverse complement strand
ATACCCTCTTCTCGCCGCAACAATCTTGACTCTGGCACTGGCCGCTTGCGACAAACCCTCTGCTCCTGAGACATTGCCCACCACGCCGGCTCCCGAAGCGGCTCCTGCTGAAGCGGCTCCAGCGCCCGAAGCGGCTCCGGCTCCCGCTGAAGCGGCCCCGGCTCCTGCCGAAGCAGCCCCAGCGCCTGCTGAAGCGGCTCCGGCGGCGGAACCCACAAAGTAATAGCATCAAGGCGGCTATTCAAATAGCTGTGTTTTACTACCCCTCTTCAAACATTAGCGGATGCTGATGTTTGAAGAGGGGTAAGTTTTTTTGTATCTTTTTTATATCTTTCTTCGCACGGGGCTAACGTTTTGCCTTCAACCGTGGCACATTGAGTACCTTTCAGGAACAAACAAACTCAAAATCCCCACAAAAGAGACATTGCGACGAGGGAAACATCGTGACTCCCGGCGATACTGAAGCGATAAACGACATCTATACGATGTTTGTCGTTTCTATGATTATGGCATCTGTTTTTGCCATTCCCGCTATCATTGCCGCATCTTGTGTCATGCCTCCGGTATGGCGTCCCTGTGAGGCGGGCCAATAAATCTACGCAAGGCATCTAGCACTTCGCCCGGACGCTCGGCCATCAGCGCATGGCCGCAATCCTGCAAAACTTCAAGCCGGGCATGCGGAAGCGCCTTTGTAATGGCGTAAGCGGCTTTTAGAGAAGTCATTTTGTCCTGCCTTCCCGCTATCACGAGCATCGGCACGTTGATATGAGACAGGCTTTCCACCGGACGCCCGTAGGCATGACAGGCCAAGAGGTCAACATAAAGTACGCCTGGTTTTTGCCGTGCCATGATGCAGCGGTTCAAACCGGGCATCCACCCTCCCGGCATACCGCCGCGCCCTAATTGGCCGGCCACAGAAAATGACCATTGGTTGATGATGCCCATCGCCTCCGATTCATTCTCCCGTGCCATATCTAGCAACACAGGCGATACAAGCATAGGCAGCGCCGCGCCAATGAGCGTGGCTGAACGGAAGCGCTGCGGGAAACAAGCCGCACATTCCAACGCCACGAGGGAACCCATGCTGTGCCCAACAATGTGCGCCTGCCCTACTCCTTCCGCTTCAAGCAAAGCCACCACCCACTGCGCCAGTGCCTCGATAGACGGTAGCGCCGCTTCACCCGCCCGTGTGCCATGTCCGGGCAAATCCGGCGTTAGTACGCGATAACCTCTGCTGGCAAGCCCTCCGCGCTGCGCAATCCAACAAGCCTGGTCTTGCTGTGCGCCGTGAATAAAAATGATGGGTGTTTTTGCCTTCATAATTTCCCTGTCTCCGGTTGATTGCTTTAGGCGTCCCTATAGCACAGTACCCAGTACCGCCAATTGACCTCAATCACTGCCCCGTGTAGTCTGCACGGCGTTTGGTTGGCCGTGCCTGTTCGCGGCAAATTAAACAAACACTTCGCACTTGAGGTGCTGCTTGTCTTTCTTGGCAGGCAGTTAAACGGGAAAGCGGTGCGCGTCCACTTAGGCGCAATGCCGCTGCTGCCCCCGCAACGGTGAGTAAGTGAGGTTTCGCCTTCAACGCCACTGGGCTAGTTCTCTAGCCTGGGAAGGCGGCGGAACAAGACTTACAAGCCCGGATACCGGCCCCGTGCGAACTCACTACCGCCATATTCCAGCCTACGGGGACGTGGGCCAAGGAGAAAACAATGTTTGTGCGCAAGCGTCTATCGGTTGCCCTGTGCTTACCCGCCGTTATCTTGTATTCCCCTCTTTCTTTTGCTCAATCCGACCCTAACGAAGCTGAACTCGCGCCTGTGGTCGTTATCGCAACGCGGCAAGAAACCCGTGTGGATGAAGTGCTTGCTGATGTCACGGTAATCGACAAAAAGGAAATTGAACGCGCCGGACAAGACACGCTTATTGACATCCTTTCCCGCCAGGCGGGCGTACAGATTATGCAGTCCGGCGGGGCGGGGACCACGTCCAGCCTTTATTTGCGCGGCGCCAATCCCAACCAGACCAAAATACTGATTGACGGCATTGACATCAGTTCAATGAGCGACACCCCGTTACGCTTTTTGCCGCTGGCTGATATTGAGCGCGTTGAGATTTTTCGCGGGCCGGCTTCCATGCTGTATGGGGCAGACGCTATCGGCGGCGTTATCCAAATCATCACGAAACGCGGAAAACCCGGTTTCCACCCGGAAGCGTTTATTGGCTATGGGTCCCGCAATACCGAGCAGCTTAGCGCGGGGCTTTCAGGCGGCAACGCGCAATGGCGCTTCCGGCTAGAGGGCAACCACTATCAGACACAAGGGTTTTCCGCCGCCCGCCATACCCGCAATAAAGATGCGGATAAAGACGCTTACCGCAACGACGGCGGCGCGGCTTCGGTTTCGTTTCTGCCCGTATCGGGACACGAAATCGGCATCCAGTACCGCCGCAACGAGGGCACGGCTCACTACGACAGCGCCCCCAACGGTGACTCTAACGTTGATTACCACGACCGCTTTGAAATTGAGCAGCGGCGCGTTTTTAGCCGCAACCGCTTTTTGCCCGCATGGGAGAGCGAAGTCTCCTATAGCGTGTCTGAAAACAAACATGACAACTACAACGACTGGAACGGTGTCCCGGAGACCACCCGCACCAACACGCAGAACCGCCAGCTAAGTTGGCAAAACAATGTTGATTTGCCGCTAGGGCGGGCGCTAGCAGCTATCGAAAAATTTTGGCAAAAAACGGGGCCGAATACTTTGGACCCTTGGACGGGGCAACCGACCTATTCCGGCCACGCGCCTAAAATCGACAACTTTTCTGCGCTGGCGGGGTGGACGGCAAGCATGGGCAAACACCGCTGGCAACTCAACGCCCGTCACGACCGCCACTCAGAATTCGGGCACAAAAATACTTACGGCGCATCTTACGGCTACCAGATTATTACCCCCCTGCGTGCCCATATCAGTTATGGCACGGCTTTCCGCGCGCCGTCCATTGACGACCTCTACCGTCCGGGCTGGGGCGGCAACCCCAACCTAAAGCCTGAAGAGTCGAGGAATTTCGAGACAGGACTCACTTGGGAAAAGAGCCAGCACCAAGCCTCCATCATCTATTACCACAACCGCGTCAAAAACCTGATTTCCGCTATCTGCGATGCCTCATGGAATTGCAAGAACGAGAACGTCAACAAGGCGCTTCTTGAAGGCATCACCCTTGCCTACAAAGGCAAATTTGGCGACTGGCGCGTTGAGGCTACCTACGACTGGCTGAATGCGGATAACCAAAGCAAAGACCCTGCGGACGGCGTCGGTTATGAGCGCCTAGGCCGCCGCGCCCGCAACAAGGCAACATTGGGATTGGGATACGTTTGGAACAATTTAGCTGTGAGCATCGAAGAAGTTCTTGTTGGGCGCAGGTATGACCTGAACTACAAAAAAAATGCTCCCGATAAAGAGGAACTCGGCGGCTATGCCCTGACCAACCTCACCGCCCGTTACGCCATCAACAAAGATTTTTCCATTGAAGGCCGCCTCAACAACCTCTTCGACAAAAAATACGAGCATGCGCGTGGCTACAACACGGACGGTTTTAACGCCTTCTTGGGGTTGCGCTACTCGCCGCAATAATAAAAACTCAATCCACGGGCGGCAGCCTGCCGCCCGTGCAAACAACGTCACGCCCCATAGCGGCGGGAGGAATTCCCAAAATGCTCAAAGCCCTCATCACCGCCCTCGCCTTCCTTGCCGCGCCAACGGTTTTTGCACAAACACAGTTGCCGCAACCGCAACGCATCGTCTCGCTCGATTTATGCACAGACTGGATGCTGGCGCTGCACGTTGAACCCACCCGGGTTGCCGCCCTCTCGCCGATGCAGCGTATTTCGCAGCCCTACCACCCCGCGCCTTGGATGAAAAACATCTGGCCTACCCATGAAGGCAACCTCGAGAGCATCGCTCTCCTCAAGCCAGACATCATCCTTGCCGGGGAATACACGGCAGTGCTCCTGCGCGGACAGCTAAAACGTTTGGGCTACCGGGTTGAAGTCCTGCCGCTACCCACCACGCTTAAAGCCGTTGTTGACTACGAACGCCTGTTCCTAACCCTCGTAGGTCTGCCGCCAGAACGTGCCAGCACCCTTCCGCCCGCGCTGCCTTCCGGCAAAAAACGCTTGCTGTTGCTCGGCGCAAACGCTATTGGAACCGGGCGAGACACTTTTGAAGATGCCATCATCACCCAAGCGGGCTGGCGCAATTACTTCAAAGAATCCGAATCCGGCCTCATCCGCCTTGACGCGGAGCGGCTCGTCCTTGACCCCCCGGATGCTGTCCTCTGGATGGCGCCCTCCGGCGCGGCCCACGCAAACATCCTTGCCGAACACCCTATCTGGCAGACACTTAACCCGTCCCCGCGCCGCATTAACACCGACTATTGGCGCTGGCAATGTCCCGGTCCTTGGGTATGGGAACTCATGCGGGAACTCAATCAGATGGTGCAGGAATAAGGGATAACGCAGTTTCCCATACAAAATTAGCATGTCCCTAAAGTCACCCGCTACGCTTCTCTTTCTTGGGCTGTTGGCAGTTTTTTTCGTCTCGCTTTCCGTCGGTTCTACGTCCATCCCCGTCTTGGAAGGATTATTTGCTTGGGCTAGGGGGCAAGCCGGGATTGCCGCGCTTATCATCGGAGAAATCCGCCTGCCGCGCGCCCTGCTCGCGCTCTGCGTAGGCGCGGCATTAGGACTTTCCGGCGCGGCGCTGCAAGGTCTGCTGCGTAACCCCCTCGCCGACCCTAGCCTGACAGGGGCCAGTTCTGGCGCGGCGTTAGGGGCAGCAACCACCTTTTATTTTGGCCTGTTGCCCGGAATGGGCGTTTTTGCTCTTATGCTAACTGGATTAGCCGGCGCGGGGCTAACGCTTTTGCTTACCCTCGTGCTTGCGGGTTCGGGACGCCCCGCGCTGTTGCTGCTTGCGGGGCTTGCGATTTCCTCACTCTCTGGCGCAATCCTAGCCGCCGTGCTGAATTTCGCCCCCAACCCCTTTGCGATGCAGGAACTCGTTTTCTGGTTGCTTGGCTCTGTCTCGAAAGGCAGCATGGCACACGTTGCCTTCCTCCTCCCCGCGCTACTTATCGGCGGCATTCTCATCAGGCAGCAACGCCCGCTGCTGGCCGCGCTCTCCCTCGGCGAACAAACAGCTTCCAGTCTGGGACTCGATGTCCGGCGCGGTGCTTGTCTTATTGTTCTTGGCGTGGCAATTCTTGTTGGGACGGCCGTCGCAGTGGCCGGAAATGTTGGTTTTGTGGGGCTTATCGCGCCCCATCTTGCTAGGCCGCTGGCAAAAAACCGGCCAGATTGCCTGTTATGGCCCGCCGCCGCTATTGGCGCAATGTTCGTATTGCTTGCAGATATAGTGAGCCGCCTAATGCCGCCGGGACGCGAAATACATCTAGGCGTTCTCACCGCCCTCATTGGGACGCCTATCTTCATCCGTCTTATCTGGAAAGAGCGCAGACAATGGCTTTAATCAAAGCCGACGGCCTCACGCTAGAAAACCGCCTCGCGGGGATTTCCCTTACGCTGGAACCGGGCGAGATGCTTGCCGTTATCGGCCCCAACGGCGCGGGCAAATCTTCCCTGCTCCAAAGCCTAGCCGGGCTGCTGCCCGCACAAGGGAGCGTTTTGCTTGCCGACACCCCGCTACATTCCCTCACGCCCATCGCACGGGCAAGACAAATCGGATTCTTGCCACAGTTCTGCGACAGCGCCTGGGCCCTCTCCGTGGAGGACATCGTTTCATTAGGGCGCCTGCCTTGGCGCGACCGCAGTGAGCTGGCTATCCAAAACGCCATGAGGGAAACCGGCATCGAGGCAATGGCACAGAAAAACATCAACCACCTCTCCGGCGGCGAACAGGCACGGGTCTGGCTGTCGAGAGTGCTGGCGGGTACGCCGGATATTTTGCTGGCTGACGAACCCATCGCCAGTCTTGATCTCTATTACCAAGCCAGAATCATGGATACCCTACGGCGGTATGCCAGCGAAAAACGCGGGGTCATCCTCGCTATCCACGACCTCGCGCTGGCCGCCCGCTATTGCGACCGCTTCTGCCTACTCCGGCAAGGGCGCATCCACGCCTTCGGCTCACGCGAAACGGTGCTGACTGAAGCCGCGCTATCGGAAGCCTTCGGCGTTCCTATCCATGTCGACCTCGCCCACACGCCGCCGATTATTTTGTCTGCGTGAATAGAAAGAAACGCAGAGGGCAAAGTCACTGACTAGCTGCCCCGCCAGCAAACACCATATCCCGCACAGCCTGCGCTAAATCCGCCCGCAAGCAGTCGGCTTCAACTATTTCAGGCCACCGTTCACGAAACTGGCGTTGCCACGTTAGCTGGCGTTTTGCTAACTGGCGGGTAGCGGCAATGCCGGTTTCCAGCAATTTTTCGCGGTCAATGTCACCCTCCAGATACGCCCAAGCCTGTCGGTAGCCAACAGTACGCATAGAAGGCATATCGGGCGTGAGGGGGTAGCGTTGCCGTAGGTCGGCGAGTTCGTCAATCAGGCCGTCCGCAAGCATTTTTTTGAAGCGGCCAGCAATGCGGGCATGAAGTACCGAGCGTTCCGAAGGGGCAAGCATGACCGTGACCGGGCGGCAAGGCAGAGGGCGCGGGGTACGCCGGGCATGCGCTTCGTCCAGTTTCATGCCCGTGGAGAGGACAATTTCTAGCGCACGCTGGATGCGCTGGGCATCATTGGGCTTGATGTGGGCTGCGGCGATAGGGTCTTGGCGAGCCAGTTCAACATGGAGCGCCGGCCATCCTTCGCGCTGGGCGCGCCGGTCAATTTCGTTACGTAGCGCAACGTTAGCTTGCGGCAAATCAGAGAGGCCATCGCGCAGTGCCTTGTAATAGAGCATGGTCCCGCCCACAAACAGCGGGATGCGGCCACGGGCGGTGATTTCAAGCATCAGGCGGTGAGCCTCGCCGCAGAATTGCGCGGCGGAATAACGCTCATGCGGGTGGATGATGTCAATGAGGTGGTGCGGGCAAATCGCACGTTCTGCCACATCCGGTTTCGCCGTGCCAATGTCCATGCCGCGATAGACGAGCGCGGAATCGATACTGATAATTTCCACAGGCAATTCCCGCGCACAGGCCAAGGCACAGGCCGTTTTGCCGCTGGCGGTGGGGCCTAACAGAAAAAACGCGGGCGGACGCGGAGCGTCAGCCATTGGGCAACAGCAAATTGGTGAAAGGCCGGGAGTTTTTCCAGCGATAGCCAGAAAAATCGCGCATATCCGTGGAAAGAATGCGCCCCTCCTCCAGTTGCTCGGCCAAAACCACCAGTGAGGCATCCGCCAAATCCATTGGCAAATCGCGGTAACGGCGCATCAGATAACTTGTGCGCATCAGCGCATCATCCGGCGGATCCGGCACGTCGACAGCGCCTTGTGCCACGGCATCCATAAATTCGAGTGCCTGATGCACGCCCACGCGCGCCACCAGCAAATGGCATACCTCCGTGAGCACCGGCCATGTTGTTACGAACCCCTCGCCAGACCAGCGTTTTGCCGCTTCAAAAGCAGCACGGTAGTGGCGGTCGCGCCGATTGCCGAGCGCAATCCAGAAGCCGCTATCGGTAAGAACCACGGGGTTCCTGCACTGAAAGAGGGATTTTTTCTTCTAGGGATTCGGTGAGATAGCTTTTGTAGCGGGCGGACAAATCCTCCGGTCCCTCACCCGCGCCGATATACCCCGTTAGCAAAGCCAGAGAGTCGCGTGATGGGCGCACGTGGGCAACGTAGTATTCGCGCAGTGCGTCGCGCAGCAGGTCGGAAGCCGAAAGGCCGCTGCGCTCCAGCAACTCTTGGAACCGCGCTGCGTCCGTCCCCGAAAGGCGGGCGTTAATACGGACATCAGAAGATGTACAAGGCATGATAGATAAGCATCCTAGAAAATTTGTCTTAAATGTATGACGATGCAACGGGTACGTCAAGCTCTTTTCACACATTCCCAACAGCCAAAACGCGTTTCTGGGGTTGTGCCAATACGTTTGATAGTCCGGTATCCTTGGTAGCCTTTTGTTCCCTCCAAAATGGCATGAAAATTCTCCTCATCCACCAAAATTTCCCCGGCCAGTTTCGCCGTCTTGCTGCGGACATGGTGCGGCGTCCCGGCTTTGAGGTTATTGCCATTGGACGCGAAACGGCTCCCGGCATGGACGGCGTCCGGCTACTGCGCTACCGCCCTCACCGCGTACCGGGCAAAGAAACGCATCCCTATGTCCGCAGTTTCGAGGCCGGCGTCCTGCACGGCCAGCAAATACTCAGGATGCTGCTTAACTTAAAGCAGCAAGGCTATCAGCCCGACGTGGTCATCGCGCATCCCGGATGGGGGGAGAGCCTTTACGTCAAACTGGCCTTTCCCGAAACCAAACTCATCCATTATTGCGAGTTCTATTACCACCTCGCAGGCGCCGATGCCGGCTTCGACCCTGAATTTCCGCTCACGCTGGAGAGTGCCGCCCTTATTTCTAGCCGCAACGCTTTGCATTTGCTCAATCTGGAACAATGCGACCTCGGCATCGCCCCCACTCACTGGCAGAAAAGCCTGTTCCCGACGGCTTATCACAACAAAATACAGGTTATCCATGAAGGCATCGACATCAGCAACATGGCCCCCAACCCTGCCGCTGTTCTCACCTTGCCCAACGGCAAACAGCTACGTGCGGGAGACCCCGTCGTCACCTATGTGGCACGCAACCTCGAACCCTACCGAGGTTTCCACTGCTTCATGCGTGCCCTGCCGCGATTGTTGGCAACACATGCAAACTGCCAAGTTGTTGTGATTGGCGGCGACGACGTGAGCTACGGAGACCGCCCTGCCGATGCGCCCAATTGGCGCACAAAAATGTTGCGTGAAAATCCCGTTGACCAAGAACGTGTCCACTTCCTTGGAAAAGTCAGCTACGCCACATATCGGCAGGCCCTGCAAGTTTCAGCCGCCCATGTCTATCTAACTTATCCCTTTGTGCTTTCTTGGTCGGCTTTAGAGTCACTCGCATGCGGCTGCCTTCTCATTGCCTCCGATACCGAGCCGGTACGCGAAGTTATCCGCCACGGCGAGAACGGCTGGCTTGTCGGTTTTTTTGATACCGACGCCCTTGTCGAACGCATATTGTATGCGCTCACTTTTCCGCCAGAAGTTACCGCGCTTCGGACCCGCGCCCAACAAAGCGCACAAGCGTATTCCGCCGAAAAAGGCATTACGGGTTACATGGAACGGATAAGCAAAATAACCGCCTCCGCAACTTAAATTAAAAAAACCGTTTTATAAAAAATAGACTAAAGGATGTCGGATTATTTAACAGTTAGTCAGCATAAAATTTATATTTATCATGTAAATCATCACATTATTTGAATGGCACAGAATTTGCAGTATTGACCGGAGCCTTAATCGCAAAATTAAACTTCAATGAACTGGGATTGCCCCAGCTCGTTGTTAGAACAACGTAGCACTGTCTAACCTGCAAGGAGAAACTCATGACTGTGATATACGGAACGGAGGGGGATGACTCCATTCGTGGCACCAACGGCAACGACATCATTTACGCCAAATATGGCAATGACACCATCTATGCGGTTGCCGGCAACAACCTAATCTACGCACAGGCGGGCGGCAACAAACTAATCTACGGCGGAACCGGCAACGATACAGTTCATTGCGGCTCTGGCAACGATACCGTCTATGGCGGCGACGGCAAGGATGTTATCTACGCCGCCGATGGTAACGACCTCATTGACGCCGGCGCCAACAACGACATTGTTTATGCCGGCGTTGGAAATGACACTGTTATCGCCGGCGACGGCAATGACCTCGTCTTTGGTGAAAGCGGCAACGACCTCATCTATGGCGATGCCGGTAATGACACCGTTTATGCCGGCACAGGCAACGACACCGTCTATGGCGGCGATGGCAATGATTTAATCTTTGGCGAAAGCGGCGACGACTTCATCGACGGCGGCATCGGCAACGACACCATCTATGGCGGCATCGGCAACGACACCATCTATGGCGGCGACGGTAACGACCTCATCTTCGGCGAACTCGGCAACAACCTGCTTTATGGCGGTGCTGGCAACGACACTATTTATGGTGGCTGCAACAATGACACCATCTATGGCGGCGACGGCAACGACATAATTTATGGCGTTGACGGAAAAGATTATATTTCCGCCGGAGCGGGTAACGACAAAATCATCGGCAGTTGCGGCGGCGGCACCCTCCTAGGCGGCAGTGGCGACGACTATATCGCCGGCGGTCTGTGCGGAAAGAATTTCATCTATGGCGGAACGGGTAACGATACCCTCTACGCCGGATGCAAAGGCGACACTATCCTAGGCGGTAGCGGCAACGACGTGTTCTATGGCGGTGCCGGCAACGACGTAATCTTCACGGGTTCCGGCAACAATACGGTCTATGGCCTTTGCGGCAACAACACCATCGTAGCAGGCTCCGGCAACAACCTTATCAAAGGCGGCGGCGGCAACGACGTACTATGGAGCGGCGTAGGCGGTAGCGACACCCTCTATGGAAGCTGCGGCAACGACACCCTCATTGGCGGGCGTGGCGGTGATAACTTCCTCTATGGTAGCGGCGGTGAAGATACCTACGTGTTCAATTTCCTTGCCGACACCACGGACAAATCAACACGCGCGCTCCCCGATGCCCAAGCGAAGTACGTTGCTGACATCGGCCACAACGTTATCTATGACGATTGCGGTTGCAAAGACAAGCTCCAGCTTGTCGGCATCACCCAGTCCGATATCGTCACAACCGTTCTCGGCAAAGACTTGCTGATTACCTTCAACAATGGCGTGAAGGGCGACATCCTCATCAAAGACCACTTCAACATCTGCCACACCGTTGAGAAGTTTGAGTTCTTGACGGACATGCCGTACAAGATTCCTGAAGTCAATTTGAGCGTTATCGGCCAAGACGTTTTTGCTGAAGACCCTGACGTCGGCATCTTCAGCTAATTCTCAAACCCTTCTTCGGCTTTTATAGGCCGGAACTTGAAAACGTCCTGCCCCAAAAGGGTAGGACGTTTTTTATTCCAATGTCAGTCCAGTTAGTCCAACGTGCGCCGGTAAGTCTTTAGCCCCGCCACCAGCACGAGTCCCATAAAAAGCAGGATAGGCCAGATGTGCGGCCACAGCAGCGCCAGCCCATTGCCTTTAAGGAGGATGCCCCGCACTAATATTAAGAAATGAGTCAGCGGCAGTACGCTGCCTATAGCTTGCGCCCATCCGGGCATCGCCTGAAAGGGAAACATAAAACCGGAAAGCAAAATCGACGGGAGAAAGAAAAAAATCGTCATCTGAACGGCCTGTACTTGGTTGCGGGCCATAGAGCTAAAAGTAATGCCTAACGTCAAATTGGCAAAAATAAAAAGCAGGACCAAACCGTAAAGCAGCCACAAACTGCCCTGCATAGGAATATCAAAAACCCAACGGGATACAAACAAAATAAGCGTTACTTGCAAAAGCCCGATAACCACATAAGGAATCATTTTTCCCGTAAGCACTTCCAGCGGCGTCGCCGGGGTTGCAAGTATGGTCTCAAACGTGCCCCGTTCCCGCTCGCGTGTCATCGCCAGCCCGGTGATGAGCAGCATCGTCATGGTCAGAATCACGCCCAACAGCCCCGGCACAATGTTGTAAGCCGCAAGCCCTTCTGGGTTGTACCGCCGCTGGATGCGCAAATCTACCAACGGCGCCGATGCTTTCCCCACGCCCCCCGGCAAATCCGGGGCAAATACTTCCGCCCCAAGCTGCCCCAAAACGCCAAGCGCCCCGCTTGCCGCCATTGGGTCGGTTGCGTCAGCCTCCACCAACACAGTAGCGGGTTTGCCTCGCGCCAAATCGCGGTGAAACCCCGGCGGGAAAGTCACCACAAACTTCACCCGCCCTTCATCCAGCAAGGCATCCGCTTGCCTCGCTTCGATGCTGCCCACGATGTCGAAATAACTGCTGTTCTGCATCGCCGCTACATATGAACGGGCGTAAGGCCCCGGATCCGACATCACCACGGCTGTCGGCAAATGCCGTGGATCAGAATTTATCGCAAAACCAAAAAGCAGAAGCTGCATAACAGGGATGCCCACAATCATGGCGAAAGTGAGCCGGTCCCGCTTTAGCTGGAGGAATTCTTTAATCAGGATACCTACCCAGCGGGTGACAGAAAATGCGCCCATCATTCGCCCCCCTGCCCGTCTCGGTGGCCGCCCCGCCTGACCGACGCAGTGGCCCGCAACTGTAACCCATCCACAATCTCTTCCACGCCGCCGCAGGCCATCAGCCGCCCTTCGGCGATGTACGCGAGCCGGTCACAGCATTGCGCCTCGTCGATATAGTGCGTGGAAACCAGCACCGTAATGCCAGCGTCGGAAAGGCAGTGGATTTCATCCCAAAAATCCTGACGGCCTTTTGGGTCAACGCCCGCCGTCGGCTCATCCAGCAAAAGCAATTTTGGCCGGTGCAGCAAACACGTTGCCAGAGCCAGCCGCTGTTTCCAGCCGCCAGAAAGCGTCCCGGCAAGCTGGCGACGGCGGTCCGTTAAACCCAGTTCGTCCGAAATTTGGGCAACAACTTGGCGGCGGTCTGGAACGCCAAACATGCGGGCGATGAAATCTAAATTTTCTTCAACGCTTAAGTCGTCCCAAAGCGAAAACTTTTGCGCCATGTAACCAACATGCCGTTTGATTTGGGCGCTCTGCCTCAACACATCCAGCCCCAAGCAGACTCCATACCCGCTATCGGGAGTCAGCAGGCCGCAGAGCAAACGGATAGAAGTTGTTTTGCCGCTGCCATTGGGACCCAGAAAGCCGAAAATCTCGCCCTCCCGGACTTGCAAAGCCAAATTTTTAACAACGTGCTTATCCCCGAAATGTTTGTTCAGCCCGCCAACATCGATAGCAAGGGGTTCGCCCATATCACTTTCCGGTTAAACGCACATCCACAGGCAACCCGGGGAACAAACCAGCAGACTGCTCCCGTGCCGGCGCGGCTTCAACCCGGAATACGAGTTTTTCCCGGCTACCCCGGCTGTAGATGACAGGCGGCGTATATTCGGCACGGGGCGCGATGAAATCAATCACCGCCCGGATAGGTTGCGCACAGCCATCGCAATCCGCCTCCACAGCCAAACCGACTTTCATGCGGGATAGCGCGGTTTCAGGCACATAAAAACGTAGCCTCCGCCGGTCATCGGGCAACAGGCTCGCCACGGGAGCGGCCGCCGGCACCCATTCCCCCGGCCGGTACCAAGTGTCCGCGATTTCTCCGGCGGCGGGAGCAGAAACAGTTTTCCGCTCCACAGTCCAACGCCGTTGCGCAGTTTGTGCTTGAGCCGCCTGTAATTCAGCTTCGGCACTGCGCACCTCCGGCGCACGTCCCAGCGCGTCACGGTAAGCCGAAAGCTGCTGGCGGGCCGACTCGGCTTGGGCCAAGCTCTGGTCATAACCGCTCGTTGCTTCGTCAATAGCCGCCTGCGAAACAAAGTTTTCACGGGCCAGCGACCGTTGGCGCTCCAAGCGCGTTTTAGCAAGCCGCAAATTCGCCAATGCCGCCTGCAAGTTAGCCTCCAGCGCGGCGATTTCAGTCTGGCGGCGAGGCTCTTTGAGGTTTTCTACCCTTTCCCGCGCCGAATCCACTTTCGCTTCAGCCTCCGCCAAGGCATCTATTTCAGGGTCTGCCGCCACAGCAAACACAGCCTGCCCCACTGCCACCCGTGTGCCCCGGGGCGCATCCAGCGATTTGAGATAGCCCCCTTGCGTCGCGGCAAGATAAATAAATTCACCCTCAATATAGCCTTGGTAAATTGGGGCTTCTTCACCCCCGCATCCCGGTAAAGAGGCCACCCATACACACAAAACGAGGCAGTAAGAGAATTTCATTTCGGGCCAGATAACTAAAAAGTTTCCCAGATTTTTGCGCGGCTATATAGGCATAGTAGCAGGTATTACAAAATCCACTTGGCCTATTACTGCGGGTTTCTGGCGAGTTGTGCTCACAGAGCGTTATAAGACGCCTATCCCCAAAGCACGGATTACGACCTTTCACTATAGGCAAACCAAGCACTCAGATGGAAAAGGCAAACGCTAAAAACAGAATGGCATCCAACCTAACGCCAATGTTGAACGGTACGGATAGAGACAGGCCAGACTGACACGGAAATATCCCGCATTCCCGCATAAAACGGCCTTTTCAAATGCGCCGCTGTCACCTACCCTGAAAGGTGGCGGTATGTCCGTGGGGCTTT
>JAIRPB010000027.1 GCA_031257305.1 Azoarcus sp. | reverse complement strand
TAATACAAGGGTTCGTCCGCGATAAGCGTACCGGGCGCATAGCCGCGTTCTAGGCTTGCGGAATAGATGAAAGGCTTGAAGCTAGAACCGGGCTGGCGTTCAGCCTGCGTGACGTTGTTATATTTTTTGCGGTCAAAGTCAAACCCCCCGACCAGTGCCCTGACGGCGCCCGTTTTTGAATCAATGGAAAGCAAGGCGGCTTCAACATCGGGCATCTGCGTGAGTTCCCAAATTTTGGCATCCGTGTAACGGATGCGCACCAACGCCCCCCGGCGGATACGGCGGTTTTGCGGGGCTTTTTCAGCCAGCGCGGCCGTCACAAAACGTAGCCCGTCGCCGCTGATAGCAATGGTCTGCCCGTTGCGGTAGACCGTGACTTCTTTGGGATTGGCGGAGAGCACGATGGCGGAGAGCAGGTCGCCGAAATCGCGCGCTTGGGAGATTTCCTCATCCAGTACATTTTTGGCCGGCTCGCCAGCGGGCAGGGCCAGGGTTTTTTCGGGACCCCGGTAGCCGTGGCGGCGGTCGTATTCCATCACGCCTTTGCGCAGGGCCTCGTAGGCGGCTTCTTGCTCGGCACGGTGAATGGTGGTGATGATTTTTAGCCCGTTTTGGTAAGCCACAGTCTCGCCATATTGTTCGACGGCAAGCTGCCGGGCGATTTCCGCAACGTATTCAGCGTGGATAGAACCGTTTTTCTTGGCGGAATTCACCACGGAAGCATCTGAGGCGAGCCGCAGAGGTTCTTTCTGTGCCTGTTGGTATTGCCCCTCCGTGATGAAGCCGGCTTCAACCATGCGGCGCAAAACGTAACGCTGGCGCTGTTTTGCCGCATCGGGATTGGTAAAAGGATTAGCGTTAGCCGGGGCTTTGGGCAATCCGGCTAATAAAGCGGCTTCAGCGAGGGTGATGTTAGAGAGGCTTTTGCCGAAATAAATTTTCGCGGCAGACGAGAAACCATAAGCGCGTTTTCCAAGGAATATCTGGTTGACGTAAAGCTCCAGAATTTGGTCTTTGCCGAGGTTGTTTTCAATTTTGAGCGAAAGCAGGATTTCGTAGAGCTTGCGGTTATAGGACCGCTCCCGCGTGAGGTAAAAATTGCGCGCGACCTGCATCGTGATGGTAGAGGCGCCTTGCCCGCGTGACCCCGAAACCATATTTTTGATAAACGCGCGCGCCAAGCCGATGAAATCAATCCCGATATGCTTGTAGAAGTTTTCATCCTCAGCGGCCAGCAACGCTTGCAGCAGATGCTGGGGAACGTCTTTGATTTTGACGACGTTGCGCCGTTCTTCGCCAAACTCGCTAATAAGATGCCCGTCGGCGGTGTAGACCCGCATGGGCACTTTAGGCTTGTAGTCGGTGAGGGCGTCAAGAGAGGGGAGGTTAGGCCAAGCTAAAAGGGAAATGACGGCCAACGTTGCCATGCCGATGACCGCCAGAGCTAGGAGCGCAATAAACGGGTAAAGAAGCCAGCGCTTGCTCATTATGTATCCGTGTGAAATTAAACAAGCCCCCATTATATATGGGCGCGTAGGCGTATCTTTTCGGACATTTTTTGACCATACCAAAATGGTTGCGTGGAAGCATCACATGCTTTTGCATCGTTATTTCTGCTTATTCTTAACAAGTATAAATATACGTCCCTTTATTCTTTTTTGTCACATGAGCCGTCGGCAGAATGTACTGCCAAGGAGGTGTCATGATGATGAAAAAGATTGCGATATTTGCGGTTGCGGTAGGCGTCCTGTTAGCGATTTCGGCAGAAGCAGCCCATGCTGAAAAAGCTGAAATTACCCTCAGCAAACAATACGGCATTCACTATCTGCCGCTGATTGTGGCAGAGGAGTTAAAGCTGATTGAAAAGCACGCCAAAGCGGCGGGATTGGGCGAGGTGAAAACGCATTGGGCCACATTTAGCAACGGCGCGGCTTCTAACGACGCGTTGCTCTCCGGGAGTGTCGATTTGGTGAGCGGCGGCGCGGCCCCTTTTATCCGGTTATGGGCAAAAACAAAAGGCGGCTTGGATGTAAAGGCGCTGGCGGCGCTGGACCAAATCCCGATTACACTCAACACCCATAACCCCAAAATCAAAACCATCGCGGATTTCACCGAGAATGACCGCATCGCGCTGCCTACGGCCAAGGTCTCTATTCAGGCGCTAATTCTTCAAATCGCGGCGGCAAAAGCGTTTGGAAAAGCGAATTACGACAGGCTCGATAAACTCACCGTCTCGCTCAAACACCCGGACGCTTTAACCGCGCTGCTCGGCGGCAAAAGCGAGATTACGGCGCATGTCACCAGTGAGCCGTATGCCACTGTTGAACTCTCTAATCCCGGCGTTCACCGCGTCCTGAATAGTTTTGAGGTGTTCGGCGGCCGTCACACCAGTGACGTGGTTTGGACAACTGATAAATTCGTGCGCGAAAACCCGAAATTGGCGCAGGCCATCGTCGCGGCGCTGAAAGAATCCGTCCAATGGATTTTGGCGGATAAAAAACGCGCCGCAGAACTTTACGTGCGCGTTTCAAAATCTAATGAAAGCGTGGCGTTAATTCATGGGATTCTGAATTCTCCCGATGTCCATTACGCCGTGGCGCCCTTGGATAATTTCACCGTTTTTAGTGATTTTTTATTTGAAACGGGGGCGGTTGCGCACAAAGCCGAAAATGTCCGGGAATTGTTTTTTGAGCGGGCTTTTGAATAAGGTGTCTGATTTCCTCACCGTCCGCAATCTCACGCTGCAATACAAGACCGGCGCTTACCGGGTGACGGCAGTAAACGAGGTGAGTTTTAGCTGTGATTCAGGAGAGCGCCTGATTCTGCTAGGACCTTCCGGCTGCGGGAAAAGCACGATTCTGAAAGCAATTGGCGGATTCATTCTGCCGCATAGCGGCGAAATTATGCTTAACGGAAAACAGCTTACAAAACCCGCGCCGGACCGTGCCGTGGTTTTTCAGGAATTTGACCAATTACTTCCGTGGAAAACGGCACTAGGCAATGTGATTTTCGCCATCCGCAATACGCGGGCGATTTCCCGAAAAGCGGCAGAAGAAGAAGCCGCCGCGCATTTGCAAAGAGTCGGCCTAGGCGCTTTGGGACATCGCTACCCGCATGAACTCTCCGGCGGGCAGAAACAGCGCGTGGCGATTGCCCGCTGCCTTGCGCTGCGTGCGGAGGTGATTTTGATGGACGAGCCTTTTGCTTCGCTTGACGCGCTCACCCGCCAGCAGATGCAGGAAAAATTGCTTGGGCTATGGAGCGAAGCGCGTTTTACGCTGGTGTTTGTCACGCATTCCATTGATGAGGCATTGATATTAGGTAGCCGCATCGTGACGCTTTCTCCGCATCCGGGCAGGGTTATTGAGGAAATTAAAGTGCGCCATTGCGACGATTTGGCGCGGCGGCATCCCGAATACGCCGCGCTCAAAGGGCGCATCGAAAGCATTTTGTTCAAAGACCAGTTGGAGTACGTCATCTAAATGGTTTTCAAAGACAAAACCAAACTTTCAGTCTGGGAACGAATCAGCGACATCAATTGGTTGCGCAAATTGGCAATTGTTGTGACGCTGGCGGCACTTTGGCAAATTTACGCAATATGGCTGAACAACGCTTTAATGTTTCCGACTTTTACGGCAACGGTAAATGCGCTTATAAGCGCGTTTGGCAATGGGGAATTATTAGAGAGAGTGCTTAATTCGCTCAAAATGCTACTCATTGCTTATGCTATTGGCGCGGTTCTCGCTATTACGCTGACTATTTTGTCCATCAGCACCCGGATTGGCAACGATATATTAGAAGTGCTTACTGCCACGCTTAATCCGCTTGCCCCGGTCGCTTTATTGCCGCTTGCCTTGCTGTGGTTTGGGCTAGGCGCGCCAAGCATTGTTTTTGTGCTAGTTCACGCCGTTTTATGGGCGCTGACGCTCAATATCCATAATGGTTTTGCGGGCGTCAGCCAGACTTTGCGGATGGTGGGGCGCAATTATGGCCTAAAAGGATTGCGCTTTGTTTTTCTTATTCTCATTCCCGCTGCCTTGCCCAGCATCCTGACCGGATTAAAAGTGAGTTGGGCATTCGGCTGGCGGACGCTCATTGCGGCTGAATTGGTTTTTGGTGTCAGTAGCAATAGCGGCGGAATAGGGTGGTTCATTTTCGAGAAAAAGAACCAGCTCGACATTGATTTTGTTTTTGCCGGTCTGCTGACCGTCATCATTATCGGCATTCTGGTTGAAAACGTCTTGTTCAAAACCCTTGAAAAAAGGACGGTGCTCAAATGGGGAATGAAACAGTAAAAACAGATACGGCGATTCTGGAACAGCTTAACGAACCTGACGCAATAAAAATTCTAGTTACGCTTGACGAGCAGGGTACGCCGCATCCCACGCCAAAAGGCTCGCTGCATTGGGACGGCGAGCGGATTGTATCGTGGGAAATTCTGGAAAGTTCACGTACCAACCGTAATTTAACGCGGGCCATTTGGTTTGAAAAGCCAATTGCTATTTTATTGCTCACATCCAAAAAACAAGCCTACAAAATCGCGGCCAAACCCATACGTAACGTTGTGGCGGGCAAAGAATTCACCCGCTATTACGAAGAAGCGCAACAACGGCGCGGGCGGGCAATTGCGGGAGTCTGGTTTTTTGAACCCACCGGAATTACCGACCAAACTCCCGCCACGCGCATTGCGCAAGAACAAAAAGCGCATCCTTATTTTGTCCATCTGGACCAACTGGCAGCAAAGGAACCGCAATGAGCCTACAAAGAAGCTCCCTCAATTTTGAAGAAGTCCGGGCGAAATACCCCGATTTCCCGCCTCTCGTCATGCTGAAAATTGACATCCACCGGCGCGGGCTTTTTTATGCCGACGCCGCGTTAGCCGCGTTTAACCCCGCGCGGCATCAGACAGGCGGTACGCATACCTTCGGCACGCGCGACGGCAAACTCACGGGCCGGCCGGAATCCATCTATTTGCGCGACGGCACACTGGTGCTGGCCACGCCTTCTCCCCCGGAACAATCTCCCTATGGAATTGATTTCGCGGAGGGGAAACTGGTAATTACGGACCAAGGCGAAATTGTGGAAGAAGCCTTTTTTTGGGATAAGCCCGATTTTTACGACAAGCGCACCTCAAATGGTGTGCTGATGCAAAACCTTGTTAGCGCCCGGCCGCAGAGACTTTTTGTTATTCCCCAGCGTTTTTGCTATTTCTGGTCGGACGGCGGCGGCTGCAAATTTTGCGACATCGTTAACAATCTCAAGCAGCAGCGCGCCGAAATCTCAATGCAGACCAAAATCAACCCTGCCGACCTCCGGGAAGCAATTAGCGAGGCGCTCAAAGAAAAAGGCCGTTACACCGCTATTTGTCTAACAGGCGGCAGCGATTTTCGCGGCGATGACGCTTTCGATAAAGAAACCGAGTATTACATCGAAATTATGCAGGCCATTGGCGAATGTTTTTCGGTTAAAAAATTCCCATCGCAACTGATTTGCACTGCCCTAAAAAAAGAGCAGCTTCAGCGCATTTACGACCAAACGGGGCTGATGAGCGTAACAATGGATATTGAAGTGCTTGACGAGGAGCAATTTAACTTTATTTGCCCCGGCAAGGCCAAATGGATTGGTTATCAGGAATGGAAACGGCGTTTATACGACGCGGTAGAAGTATTTGGCGAAAACCGCGTGAACACGGGCATTGTCAGCGGCACGGAATTGGTTGCGCCCACGCGCTTCAAAAGCGAGGACGAGGCGCTGGAAATTGTGCTGAAAGAAGCTGATGACCTAGCCGCCCACGGCGTGAGCACGGTCAACATGATTTGGCAGCCCCGCCCCAATTCCGATTTCGCCAAAGCGCAAAACGGCTCGCTGGAGTATTACGTTCTTCTGGCAAAAGGCTTGCAAGACATCCGCCGCAAACACAACCTCTCCATTGATTTTGACGACTACCGCCGATGCGGCAACCACGCAGACAGCGATTTAGCGCGGGTGTTTTAATTGCGGATTGCCAAGCCGCTACAAAAACGGGGCGGCGGGAAAATTAACCGCAGGGGCGAGGCAAGCCTCGCCGCCCCTCTCCCCTAACCACTCTCCCCCAAGGGGAGAGGGGCACTCGGCGCAGGTCTTGCCCTCTCTCCTTGTGGGAGAGTGTGGCGCGAAGCGCCGGGTGAGGGGGTGACGCCGAAAGGCGTCTGAAAGGTAGGGCAAGCATCCTGCTTGCCATCTGTACGTGGATGGCAAGCAGGATGCTTGCCTTACCCTCAAGCGCCCTTACACAAATTTCCGTCATTGCGAGAAGCGAAGCGACGAAGCAATCCAGACTGTCCGTCGGACGGGATTCTGGATTGCTTCGCTACGCTCGCAATGACGGGCGTTCTGTGATGGTTTGGCGGCGGAGGCGGTATTTACAACAGCACAATGTCAAACTGTTCCTGCGTATAGCTGGCTTCTGCGTGGAGCGAGATTTTTTTGCTGATGAAGTCTGAGAGCATCACCAAAGATTGGTTTTCTTCGTCCAGAAAAAGATTGATGACTTCGGGATTGGCCAAGACGCGGAATTCAGAGGCGTTGAACTGGCGGGCTTCGCGCATGACTTCGCGCAGGATTTCATAAGCTACCGTGCGCGTGGTTTTGATTTCACCCCGGCCGCCGCAGGTGGGGCAGGGTTCGCAGAGCAGATGGGCAAGCGAATCGCGGGTGCGCTTGCGGGTCATTTCCACCAAGCCCAAGGGGCTAAACCCATTGAAATTGGTCCGTGCGCGGTCTTGGGCGGTTGCTTTGCGAAGTTCTTCAAGCACGATGTCGCGGTGCTCGGGGCTATCCATATCAATGAAATCGATAATGATGATGCCGCCTAGATTGCGTAGGCGAAGCTGGCGGGCGATGGCTTGGGCGGCTTCAAGATTTGTTTTGAAAATGGTGTCGTCAAAATTGCGGACGCCCACAAACCCGCCCGTATTCACATCCACCGTTGTTAACGCTTCTGTTTGGTCGATGATGAGATACCCGCCGGATTTCAAATCAACGCGCCGCGCTAAGGCTTTTTGGATTTCCGTCTCAACGTTATATAACTCGAACAGCGGGCGGTCACTGGCGTAAAACTCTAGAAATGGCAAAACCTTAGGGGTGTATTCGGCGGCGAAGTCTTTGAGTTTGATAAAGTTTTCATGCGAGTCGACACGGATTCGGGTTACGTCGTGGTTAACCAAGTCGCGCAGAATCCGTTGCCCAAGGTTCAAATCTTCATGGAGCAGGCAAGGGGCAGTGGCTTTTATCGATGTCTGGTGAATTTCGCCCCAGAGTTTGTACAAGTATTCGAGGTCGGAATTGAGTTCGTCATCAGAAGCGTTTTCAGCCATTGTGCGGATGATGAACCCGCCAGACTGTTCATCTGACAAAAGCCGGTTGAGCCGCCCGCGTAGCTGTTCGCGCCCGGTTTCGTCCCCGATGCGCTGTGAAATGCCAATGTGGGCATCTTGCGGCAGATAGACAAGCATGCGCCCCGCAAGGCTAATCTGCGTTGAAAGCCGCGCCCCTTTCGTACCGATAGGGTCTTTAAGAACCTGCACCATCGTCGTCTGGCCTTCGGTCAGGATTCTTTCGATGGGGCGTACCGCGTCCCCGTTTTGGCGCTCCGTCCAAATATCGGCAACATGTAGAAAAGCAGTGCGTTCTAGCCCAATATCGATGAAAGCAGACTGCATTCCGGGTAATACCCGGACAACGCGCCCCAGATAAATATTGCCGACAATGCCACGGCTTGCGGGGCGTTCCACGTGCAATTCCTGCACAACGCCCTGCTCAACAACAGCGACCCGCACTTCTTGCGGGATGAAATTTAGCAAAAACTCGGTACTCATAATGACAGAGCGCGGAAAACCGATAACGATAGCAGAATACGGGCGAACCGAATACTTATTGATGCGTGGCCACTGCCCGCATAACCACCCTCAAATCCTCGCCCACCTTCACACATTCTTGGATTTTGAATTTTGCCGCCGCGTCCAGCGTGGTGAGGGCAGGGCAGTTGAACATTCCGCGAGCCGTATTTCCAACGGCTATCGGGGCGAGGTACAGCAACAGTTCATCGACGCATCCCGTAGCCAGCAGCGCGCCGTTGAGCGTTGCGCCTGCTTCAACGTGAATTTCGTTGAGTTCAAGCGCCGCGAGTTCGCGTAGCAGGGCAGGGAGGTGAATGCGGTTATCCGGCGCGGGCAGGGACAAAATACGGTGGCCCGATGCGGCAAGCTGTTGGGCACGGTCACTGGCGGCGTTGGCGGCGGTGACGACCAGTGCGGGGTTTCCTTGAAGGATTCGTGCGTTGGGTAGAACTTCCAAAGCAGGGTCGAGTAGGATGCGCAAAGGCTGACGTTCACAGGGAACTGCGCGGACGGTCAGTTGCGAATCATCCGCCATGACTGTGCCAATGCCGGTGAGAATGGCACAGGCGCGTGCGCGCCAGAGATGCCCGTCGGCGCGGGCGGCTTCGCCCGTAATCCATTGGCTGACGCCGTTTTCTAATGCGGTTTTGCCATCCAGTGTGGCCGCTACTTTGAGCCGTAGCCAAGGGCGGTTGCGCGTCATGCGCGACACAAAGCCGATATTGAGTTCATGCGCCTCATTCGCCAACAGGCCGCACTCCACGGCAATGCCGGCGGCACGTAGTTTTTCTAAGCCGCGCCCGGCGATTTTGGGATTAGGGTCCTTCATCGCCGCCACAACACGCGCCGGGGACGCAGCGATGAGCGCATCAGCACAAGGCGGTGTGCGGCCAAAATGCGAGCAAGGTTCTAACGTGACGTAGACCGTCGCGCCCCGCGCAGTTTCCCCGGCTTGAGCCAATGCCAGAACTTCGGCGTGAGGCTCGCCCGCCCGCCGATGCCAGCCTTCGCCAACAACCGCGCCATCGCGCACGATGACGCAACCTACACGCGGATTGGGCGTGGTGGTGGTAAGCCCTTGTTTTGCAAGTTCAAACGCCCGTGACATTGCCTTGTGGTCATTCGCCGAAAAGGTCATGGTCAGATTTGTCGGAAGATGGAGCGCCGCGTGACCGTGAATGGGACTGCGGCTGTACTTCGCGCACGAGGCTGGAGAATTCGTCAACGTCGGCAAAATTGCGATAAACCGAGGCAAAGCGGATATAAGCCACTTTGTCGAGCCTTCGGAGTTCCTTCATCACCAAGTCACCCAATTGGGCACTCGGAATTTCGGTTTCGCCCACAGCCAGCAGCCGCGCTTCGATGCGGTCGACGGCGGCTTCCAGCGCCTCGGTTGTCACCGGGCGTTTGCGCAAGGCAAGCTGCATACTGGCAAGGAGCTTGTTGCGCACGTATTCGGTGCGGTTGCCGTTGCGTTTGACGATGTGCGGCATTTTGAGGTCGATGCGCTCATGAGTCGTAAAACGCTTATCGCAGCACACGCAACGGCGGCGGCGGCGGACAACGTCGCCCTCGTCGTTTTCACGGGTATCGGTGACTTGGGTATTCGCGTCACCGCAGAACGGGCATTTCACTGGCCATATACCGGAAATTGTTTGCAGAGCGCCGAAACTCTAGCGCGGACTTTTTCTAGCACTGAATCATCTTCCGGCGCATCCAGCACGTCGCCAATTAAATGAGCCACTTTTTCTGCTTCAATTTCAGTGAAACCCCGCGTGGTCATCGCCGGCGAGCCAATGCGGATGCCTGAAGCAATGAAGGGACTCTGCGGGTCTTTCGGGATGGTGTTTTTATTGACGGTAATATGCGCCCGGTCGAGCGCCATTTCAGCGGCCTTGCCGGTAATGTTTTTTGCGCGGAGGTCGACCAGAAAAACATGGCTTTCCGTCCGGCCCGACACAATGCGCAGTCCCCGTTCTTCACTCAATACCCGCGACATCACGCGGGCATTTGCAATAACTTGCTCCTGATAACGGCGGAAAGTACCGGACGCGGCTTCTTTGAAACACACGGCTTTTGCGGCGATGACGTGCATAAGCGGGCCACCTTGCAAGCCGGGGAAAATCGCGGAGTTAATCGCTTTTTCGTGTTCCGCACGCATCAAAATGGCTCCGCCACGCGGCCCGCGCAAGGTTTTGTGGGTGGTGGTCGTGACCACGTCGGCGTGAGGAATAGGGCTGGGATAAACCCCGGCCGCAATCAGGCCGGCATAGTGCGCCATATCAACCCAAAAAATGGCGCCGATGTCTTTCGCCACTTTGGCAAAACGGGCCCAGTCGATTTTCAGCGAGTAGGCGGACGCGCCCGCGATGATGATTTTGGGCTTGTGCTGGTGCGCAAGCGCCTCCATTGCCGCATAGTCGATGGACTCTTCCGCATTCAGCCCATAAGCGACCACGTTAAACCATTTGCCAGACATATTGAGCGGCATGCCGTGGGTTAAATGGCCGCCTTCGCTCAGATTCATGCCCATGATGGTATCGCCCGGTTTGGCAAAGGCCATGAGCACGGCTTGGTTAGCCTGCGAACCCGAATTGGGCTGCACATTGGCGGCTTGGGCACCAAAAAGCGCCTTTAGACGGTCAATGGCAAGCCGCTCGGCGGTATCAACATGTTCGCACCCGCCGTAATAACGCTTGCCGGGATACCCTTCGGCATATTTATTGGTGAGTTGCGAGCCTTGCGCCTCCATGACGGCATGGGAGACGTAGTTCTCTGACGCGATGAGTTCGATGTGGTCTTCCTGACGGCGGTTTTCAGCCTGAACAGCCGCCCACAATTCGGGGTCGGCTTGGGCAAGGGGAACGTGTGCTGTGAACATGGAAAGTCTCTGCAAATTAAGGGCGGACGGCGATTATACTTACACATTTCAGCCCATCGAACATGAATTCAGACCTGCAAACCGAATGCGCAGTACCCGAAATGTCCGCAGCGGACAGAACGAAAATGTAAGAGCGAGGCTTGCCTCGCCCAGAATGGGGGAGCCACACAGCGGGAGATTTTGCGGGGGCAATGAGGAATTAAATGCGTCCCCGGCGGTCCGTTCCTGGCTGGCGGCGGTCTTGCGCGGGGTAAGGTCTGCCGGGGAGCCTGCCTTGCCTTGACGATTCTCGGCGCTGCATGAA
>JAIRPB010000219.1 GCA_031257305.1 Azoarcus sp. | reverse complement strand
CCGAAACTGGCAGGCAGCACGGGCATAGCGGAAGCCGGCCTCGCCCTCAAACCCGCCGCAAACCTGCCGCTCTCGCTGGACCTAGGCATACAAGGCTACGCCGGCCGTCGCGAAGGGGTGACGGGCAGCGTCAGGGTGAGGTACGAGTTCTGAGGCAGAACGTGGCGGTAGGGGCGGGTTTCAAACCCGCCCCTGCGCGAAATATACCGCGCCTTGTTGGGGCAAGCAGGATGCTTGCAGATTGGGAGCCTGAAACCCTCTCCCTCTGGGAGAGGGTGGCGCGAAGCGCCGGGTGAGGGAGCGATGCCGGAATGGGCATCGGCGTCATTCCCCTGCCCCGTTCCCTCACCCCCAACCCCTCTCCCAAAGGGAGAGGGGCGTTATGTTTCGCGTGCATTTGCGTCCATTCGCGGTCCGCTTTTTAGATAACGAAACACCCGACCGTCATGGTTTGTTTCTGTAGATACCGTCTCCGCCGTCAAGCCATCACAGAACATCCGTCATTGCGAGCGTAGCGAAGCAATCCAAAATCTCGTCCAACAGCCAGCCAATCTGAATTGCTTCGCCTTGCGGCTCGCAATGACGGGAATCTCTGTTGGGGCAAGCAGGATGCTTGCAGATTGGAGAGCCTGAAACCCTCTCCCTCTGGGAGAGGATGGCGCGAAGCGCCGGGTGAGGGAGCGGCGCCGGAATGGGCAACGGCCTCATTCCCCTGCCCCGTTCCCTCACCCCCAACCCCTCTCCCAAAGGGAGAGAGAGGGGCGTTATGTTTTATCAGCATCTTTCGATGTCTGTTTGCGAAAAATCGTTTCCGACAAACAGCAATGGCTCACCAAGCGCACGTGCCAGCGCATACACGGCACAATCGCCAAAATTGAGTCGGGCGGGGTGGCCTTGACCCTTGCCATAGCGCAGGAAAGCAGAATCGGCGAGCCGTGCCTGATGTTCGTCAAACGGCATAACGACTGCACCGATTTCGTCAAGAAAACGATGCAGTTTGCCGACCATCGCCGGGTGTTCCCGTGCCCGCACGACGATATGCGCTTCAAGTAGGCTGACTGCTGATACATGGCAGGCAGAATGGGATTTCAGCGCAGCAGTGATGCGTTCCCGCTCTTGCTCGTGTTTGAGCCACGCTAGGATAGCGGAAGTATCAATCACTATAACCCGTACTCGTTATAGCCAAGCACATCGTCATTGCTTCGGGCATCAGGCGGTATGCGTGGTGGGATTGCATCAACCTCTTGGGCCAGTCTGGCGAGCCGCTCACGTAATGGCGCTTTATGCGTTGTTAATTCCTGTGTTCTGGCAATAGATAACAATCCCTTGCGCACGGCTTCGATAACGGATACGCCATCAGCCACAGCAATCTGCTCCGCCAGGCGTTCTATTTGAGCGTCTTCAATCATGAGAGCCATACTTTTCTCCTGTGACCTATTTTTAGGGTGGCTGTTTTGAAAGAGAAAATCAAGTTGCCGGGGCACGGTTCGCCGTGACAACCCACAGCGGGCGGGATGTTTCGTTATCTAAAAAGCGAACCGCGAATGAACACGAATGGACGTTAATTTATCAAGCAGTTTTTAGGTTTTATTCACATGTATTAGCGTTCATTCGCGGTTGGAGGTTGGGCAAGGCATGTTTCTGGCCCGCCCTTGGTCCCGCACACCTGAACGCAATTCGTGGAGTCGGGTTTATGGAAAGGGCGGGTTTGAAACCCGCCCCAACCATTTAAGATTTTGCAAACGTTTTACAGTGCCTAATTGAGTGCGCTTTTCAGCGTGTTGCCCTCTATGATGCGCACCAGTTTGTCGGCGTAGCTGGGGTCGGTGGCGTAGCCTGCGCGTTGTAGCCCTTGCGCAAAGGCTGACGCATCGCTCTGGCCTAATACGCCAGAGTAGCGCGGGCTGCTGGAGAGGAATTTTGCGTAATCGGCAAATGCTTCGGCATATGAGGCGTAAGAACGAAATGCTGCTTTGTGCGGCTGCCAGCTTTTGCCGCTGAATTCGACCACGTCGTGCTGTGCGGTTGTGCGGCCGTTCCAGCCGGCATGGGCTTTGATATTGAATAGGTTGTAGCTGGGCGTGCCGTCTGCGTTTTTGGGCTGCTTTGCGCCCCAACCTGTTTCTAGCGCCGCTTGGGCTACCAGAAAATTTGCCGGAATGCCGGTGGCTTTACTGGCTTCATACGCATACGGCCAGATGTCTGCCACAAAATTTCGTATATGTTGGGGAACGGTGTGGGCCGCGGCCGTTTTGGGGGATGCGTCCGTGGCGGATACCGTGGCGGCATCCGGCTCTGGGGTGAGCCGGGGAGATAGATACGCCATATTTACTTTTTTAATTTTGGCGGATGAAATGGCCGCTTGGCTGTGGCTCTGGGGTTCTGCTTTGTTTTGGTTTTCCTGCGCGGGAGCCGTTTCTTTATGCCGTCCGCCGCCTAATTGACGGAAAAGCGCATCCGCCAGCCCGACTCCCCTCGATTGGGCCAAATCGCTGGCTAATTGCTGGTCTTGCAGTTCTTGGATGAATTTCGTCTGTTCGCTTTCAAACGGGCCTTCGCCTAATGCCGCTTTGCGCATGGCTTTTAGCATCATTTGCAGAAACATGGCTTCTATTTGTTTGCTGGCCGCCCGCAGGGCGTCATCAGAGTTATCTTTTGCCAGACGTTTCAGGCTCGCCATCGAACGCGGGTCAAGCGTGTTAATTGAAGCAGTGTTGGATAGCATGGGTTAGCCCTCTCTCTGGTTCTAAGTTGGGCGGTGTTTGCCCCGCCTGTGGGTGACTTGGTTTTCTTAAATAATCTCCAGTTCCGCCCGCAATGCCCCGGAGGCTTTCATGGCCTGAAGAATGCTGACGAGGTCCATCGGCTTGGCGCCAATGGCATTGAGCGCCTTCACCACTTCAGCCAGATTGGCGCTGCCTTTGATTTCCATCACCGCGCTGCCGTCTTGGGAGATTTTGACTTCGCCATCCGTGGTCGTTGCCGTTGTGCCGAATGACCCGGGCGCGGGCTGGCTGACGTTAGTCGGCGCATTGACCGTGACCGTTAAGTTGCCGTGCGCCACGGCGCAGTTCTCAAGGGTGACGGCCCGGTTCATCACTACCGAACCCGTCCGCGCATTCACGACGACCCGTGCGGCGGGCTGTGCGGTGGCCACTTCAAGGTTTTCGATTTTTCCAAGAAAAGCAACCCGCGCAGAGGTTTCTACCGGGGCGTTGACCTGAATGGTGCGGCCATCTAGTGCCAGAGCCGAATGCGGCGCGGCTTTGTTGATAACTTCCGCTACCCGGCGGGCGGTATCGAAATTGGTTTCTTTTAGTTCTACGGTAATAGTGGCGCCTTCGCCCACCATCGCCGGGACGGTACGTTCTACCGTCGCACCCGCCGGGATACGGCCCGCCAGCAGATGGTTGATAGTCTGCTGTGCGCCGCCGGCCTGCCCCCCCGCGCCGCCTACGGCTACGTTGCCTTGCGCAATGGCGTAAATCTGCCCGTCAATCCCTTTGAGCGGCGTCATCACCAAGGTGCCGCCTTTCAGGCTTTTGGCGTTGCCGATGGAAGATACCGTGACATCAATCCGCTGGCCGGGGCGGGCGTAGGCGGGAAGTTCTGCCGTGACGATAACGGCGGCTACGTTCTTGAGTTGCAGGTTTGTGCCCGTAGGCAGCGTCACGCCAAGATTGCCCAGCATGTTGACGATGCTCTGCACGGTAAAAGGCGTCTGCGTGGTCTGGTCGCCTGAACCATCCAGCCCAATCACTAACCCGTAGCCGGCAAGCTGGTTATCACGCACACCGGCAATGCTGGCGATGTCGCGGATGCGTTCTGCATACGCATCAACGGGAAACAGCATGGCAACGAAAATAACCACTGCACATTTAGCGTAAAACCGCGATTTGCGCGTCAACATGATGCGGACTCCCCGTGCCAGTTTCAGAACGGATTGATGAAGTTAAAAAAGCGGTGCAACCAGCCTTGGCTATTGGCTTCATCCACAAAGCCGCTGCCGCGATATTCGATACGGGCATCAGCGACCTGCGTAGATTGCACGGTGTTGGTGGATGACACGTTGTCTGCATTGACGATGCCGGAAAAGCGGATGTATTCATTACCTTGGTTAATCGTCACCATCTTTTCGCCTGATACCAGCATGTTCCCGTTACCGAGCACGTCAATGACGGTGACGGTGATGGTGCCGGTAAAAGCGTTGTTCGCCGCCGCCGCGCCTTTGCCTTCAAATGAAGAATCTGAACTGGCTTCCGCCGTGACCCCGGCAAGGCTGGAAAGCGGCAATTTGCTGCTAGAGGCTGACAGCCCTCCGGTGAGGCTGGATTTGCGCCCCGTGCTGGCGTTGGCGCTTTTTTGGGCGGAGGTTTTTTCAACAAGGCTGATGGTAATGATGTCCCCAACCCGCCGCGCACGGCGGTCCTCCAACAACGAGCGCCCTACCCCCGGCTGAAAAATCGCGCCATTGGAAACCCGCATGCGGGAAGGCTCGGCAGGCCGTGCCGTCATTGGCTGGTGGACGGACGTGGGCGGGGTGGGCTGGACGGGGGCGCACGCCGTTAGCAGCGTGAGCAAAATCAGCAGCACAAATGCGAGGGTGATGAAGTACGGCTCACGTGAGCGGCGGCTCACGTTTTGGGGTTTTGAGATTCTCGGAAATGTCGGATGGCTATATTCCGTATGAAACTTTGTGCCCGAATAAATCGTATTCATGATTCATCCTCTCCGTCAAAGCTGCGTGAGCCGCCCAAGCATCTGGTCGGAGGTGCTGATGACACGCGAATTCATTTCATAGGCACGCTGCGTCACAATCATGCTGACCAATTCTTCAGCCACATTGACATTGGATGCTTCAACATAGCCGTGGTTGAGTACGCCCGCCGCATTGGTGCCCGGTTGGGTGGGCGTGGCAACGCCGGAGGAGGCTGTTTCGGTAAACAGGTTTTCGGAAACCGCTTGCAGCCCGCCGGGGTTGATGAACATCGCAAGCTGGATGGAGCCAATCTGCACCGGCGTCACGGAGCCAGCTTGCAGCACCGTGACAACGCCATCTTTGGCAATGGTGATGCGCACGGTATCGGCCGGGATATTGAGGTTGTCCGCCAAAAGGTAGCCGCTGGCCGTTACCACGTTGCCTTGGTTGTCGCGCTGGAACGCGCCATCCCGCGTGTAGGCCGTGGTGCCGTCGGGCATGGTAATCATGAAGAAGCCATCGCCTTGAATCATCACGTCCAGTTCGCCTTCGGTCTGCGTGGGCGCGCCTTGGGTAAAAATCCGCTCGGTGGCAACGGTGCGCACCCCCGCGCCGAGTTGTAAGCCGCTTGATATTTGCGTTTGCTGTGTGGATTGCGCCCCAGGCTGGCGGATGATTTGGTAGAGCAAATCTTCAAAAATCGCCCGTTGCCGCTTAAAACCGTTCGTCGATACATTGGCAAGGTTATTGGCAATCACATCCAGTGAGGTTTGTTGGGCATCGAGTCCGGTCCGGGCTGTCCATAGCGAGCGAATCATGATGGGATGTTCCTGTTGTTGTT
>JAIRPB010000157.1 GCA_031257305.1 Azoarcus sp. | reverse complement strand
CACTTTGTATAAAGCCTAAAAGGCTGCTTTTCTAGGGTTTCGGGGGCTTGCATCTGCGCACAAAGGTAAGGCAAGCATCCTGCTTGCCCTACCTTCCAGACGCCTTTCGGCGTCGCCCCCTCCCACAAGCGGGAGAGCGAAAACCTTCGGCCCGGCCAGACGGAAAACCGCGAATGGACGCTAATACACGCGAATAACCCAAAAAAAACCGTTCGATAAATTAGCGTTTTGCTTGGCAAAATGCGTGGACGGCGTCCGTATTGAGGCGGTGGCGGCAGATTTCTACGCCGTCTGCAAGCAGGACGGGGATTTGCTCGTCCCATTGCGCTTCGAGTTCTGGTGCTTGGTCGATGTCGATTTCTTTGATGTGCCAGCCGTATTGCTGGGCGATGGGGGTTAATGCGTCAATGAGTTCGTGGCAGAGGTGGCACCACGGGCGGCTTAGGACGGTGAATACCCGGTTGGTCATGTGTTGTTGCGTGCGGTGTTTGCGCACTGGGCGGAGGGGGCGTTATCCCGTTCGATATGTAGAGGGTTGGCGTTTGGGGTGTGCCGCCGTGTGCGGATGGCTAGGGTTGTGACGAAGAGGGTTATGCCGAGGATGAGACCTGCGGCGGCGGCTAAATCGGCTTTTGCGGCGGGGGCGAGCCAGACTCCTAGCGCGGCCGCGCCTAGCATGAGGGCCGTGCCTAAGCCGTAGCTTGATAGCGCGGCTCGTAGCGGGACGCCGTCGTTAATCATGATTTTGATTCGTTCTTCCGGGTGAAGCCCTAGCGTGTTGTTGATGGCAAACGTTTTTTCGTTGCCCCGGAATAGGCCAGCTAACTGCGGGGCATGGCAGCCGCCGGGTTCGTTGCAGTGGCCGCAGCCTTCGTGCTGTTCAAGCAGGCGGATCCACGCTTTGCCTTCCCCGGCGCGCACGACGATGGCGCGGGTTTCAATCATTTGAGTTCCTTGATGGATTCTGCCGCCCGCTGGACGAGGCTTGCGGGCGCTTCGCCTAGCGCCGTGATGCGGTAGCCGTTGAGGATGCGTTCAAACACGTTGACCGCGCCGCCGCCGGCAAAATAGCCACGGGCGTTGATACCGGCTTCGGCAGGCTCAATGAAGATGGAGATGGCCGCAAGCCCGTCGCTATAGACGAGTTGTAATGGCCATCCTGTGCGGTGCTGTGTGGTGGCGAGTCTTGTGAAGCCGGGTAAAGGCTCGCTTAATGCCCATTGGTTTTCGATTCGGGCGGTGTGGTCCCCGCTAACGTCGACTGTGTGCCAGTCGTCTGATGTTTTGACGCTGGGGGTGAGTAATTCATCGTTGATTTCGCCGCCGATGCGCACGTCGCTGAAGGCAAATTGTTCGATGACTTTGCCATTGGCGTCGATAACCTGCGATTTGAGGAGCAGGCCGCTTTGGAGTTCTACCCACAGCATATGGCCGTAACGCAGTTCGTCACGCGGTTCGAGAACCAGTTTTTGCGCGTCAAGCCCTGCAATGCGCCCGACGCCTTCTAGGTGGATGCGGTAATTGGCGGTTAATTCAGCGTGGTTTTGGGGCAGGTATCCCGGAAAGCTGTTACGTATGCCCATTTTGCCGACGATGATGGTGCGCTGCGCGGGTAGCACACAGCGCATGTTGTCGCCTTCACGGATGATTTCGCGGGGGCTGCCGTCGAGAATTTCTAGGTGTTCTTTTTCTTCGCCGTTGGCAAAACGGTGGACGATGCGCGAGGTTTCGGTCCGCCAGCCTGTTTGGTAGCTGAATACGCCAACATAGTTGAGTTGACGGCTTGCTATTGTAATTCGGTCAAACCATGCCATTGGGTTGGCTACGGCGAGTTCAGTTTGGATGGTTTGGGGCGTGCTGCCTTCGGGGGAGAGTTCGCCCGTTTTGTCCATCGCTAGGGTGGCGGAAGAGGATTGGCACAACAAACACAGCCCAACGGAAACCCACGTTTTGGCTGTGGCGGTTGTGATGTGCCTGATATTGACCATTTGGCCTTATTCCTCTGTTGGGTCTGAAAGCCCGCGCACGTAATGGATTGCCGCAGGCATGAACCCGCCTGACATTGTTTGGTGCGCAAACATATAGTTGTTTGGCATTATGGCGGGGGTGTGGCGGACAGGCGCGATGGCGGTTGCCGTTATGAGGGCGGGAGAGGGCGATGCAGTTCCTTTGCTGCCGGATAACGTGGCGACAACGCCGATAACCGCTAGGATGCCCATCGCCGAGGCAGCGGCAGACTGAAGGATATAGCGGCGGCGGGAAGGGGCATCGGGGGGGGCGGCAGGTGTTTCGATAGGGGGCGGGATACGGCGCGGGGCGAAAATGATGGGTTCGTTTTCTAGCCTCGCCATGACCCGCTCGGTAAAACCTTCTAGTTCTGGCGGGGCGTAGCCGCGAAGGGCGTCACCAAGCAGGCAGTATGTGTCCCACTCGTTCCGAAATGCGGGGTCGTGCTTGAGCCGGATGAGTAGTGTGCGTACCGTTGCGTCGTCTACATCGCCATCAAGCATTGCAGAGAGTTTTTCTTTCATTTCCGCCATCATCCATTTTTGTGCTGGGTTTTATTGCCTTGATTGACCTTTTTTACCAACGTTCGTCTGCCCGCGTACCAAGCAATGGCCGCAGGCGGGCGGCAATGGCTTCGCGTGCCCGGAAGATGCGTGAGCGGACAGTGCCAATGGGGCAATCCATCACATTGGCAATGTCCTCGTAAGTCATGCCTTCCAGTTCGCGCAGGGTTATGGCTTCGCGCAGTTCGTCGGGCAAGTCGGACATGGCCGCGTCGACCGTGACCGCGATTTGGCGAGTCATAAGATGCCGTTCGGGGGTGTCGAAATCGCGCAGACGGTCCGCGCCCTCGATGGTTTCCATTTCGGACGAATCCACGCCGGTTGAAACGGGGACGCGGCGTCCTTGGGCCGCGAGGTGGTTTTTCGCCGTGTTGATACCGATTCGGTAGAGCCAAGTATAGAAAGCACTTTCTCCGCGAAATGAGCCTAGGGCACGGTACGCCTTGATAAAGGTTTCTTGGGCAAGGTCTTCGACTTCGGCAGGGTCGCGCACCAAGCGCGCAAGCAGGCGGTGAAGTTTTCGCTGGTATTTTGATACCAGCAAGCCAAACGCCTGTTTGTCCCCCCCTTGGATGCGTTCTACCAAACGTTGGTCAAGTTCTCGATGGCTCATCAAGCGTCCAATTTTTATCCAAAACCACGGATTATAAGCGAGTGGGCTACCGTCTCCACATACACGCATGGACATTGGGCACATGACTTGGTTCAATACAGATTACACACTGCTTAGACTCTGCGGTATGTTTCTAGTTTTTCAGTAGGTATGCCAACGTGGACAGCCAATACACCTACGATGTTCTGATTCTCGGTAGCGGCGCGGCGGGGCAGTCGATGGCGCTTTTACTGGCGGACCGCCTGAAAGTGGCGATTGTTACAAAACGGATGCTCGCCGATAGCGCCAGCGCGCTGGCCCAAGGCGGCATCGCGGCCGTGCTGGATACGGCAGACACTATCGAGTCCCATATCCGCGATACGTTCGTTGCCGGGGCGGGCTTGTGTGACGCGGAGGCAACGCGCTATGTGGTGGAGCACGGCCGGGCGGCTATCGACTGGCTTATCAAGCGCGGCGTGCCTTTTACAAAAGGCAGCGATGAGGAACTGGGCTTTCACCTCACCCGCGAGGGCGGGCATTCCCACCGCCGTATCATCCACGCGGCTGACGCAACGGGCGCGGCCGTTCAGACCACGCTAAGCGAAGCAGTGCTGGGGCATCCCAATATTGATATTTTTGAACGCCACATCGCTATCGACCTCATTTTGGGCGACCGGGTGGGCAAGCCTAGGCTGGGTTGCATCGGCGCTTACGCGCTTGACCTCGACAATAGCCAAGTGGTTTGCTTTGCGGCGGGCAGCACGGTGCTGGCAACGGGCGGCACGGGAAAAGTTTATCTCTACACAACAAATCCCGACGTTGCCACGGGCGACGGCGTGGCAATGGCTTGGCGGGCGGGTTGCCGGGTGCGCAATATGGAGTTCATCCAGTTTCATCCCACCTGCCTGTATCACCCGCAAGCCAAATCTTTTTTGATTACCGAAGCGGTGCGGGGCGAAGGGGGACTGCTAAAGCTGCCTGACGGGACCCGTTTTATGCCGTCGCATGATGACCGCGCCGAACTCGCCCCCAGGGACATCGTGGCCCGCGCCATTGATTTTGAGATGAAAAAACACGGCATTGACTGCGTGTATCTCGACATCAGCCATAAACCGGCGGATTGGCTACGCGAGCATTTTCCCAATATTCACGCACGGTGTTTGGAACTCGGCATCGACATCACCCGCGAGCCGATACCGGTGGTGCCCGCCGCGCATTATTCCTGCGGCGGCGTTGTCACCGATTTGGCCGCCCGCACTGACGTGCCCAATCTCTATGCGGTTGGCGAGACGGCGGGAACGGGCTTGCACGGCGCAAACCGGCTGGCGTCGAATTCGTTGCTGGAGTGTTTGGTATTCGGCAAGGCCGCCGCCGAAGATATTCTTTCTAAGCCAAAAAAACCGCCCCAAACTTTGCCGGCTTGGGATGAAAGCCGCGTCACCGATGCCGATGAAGAGGTTGTGATTGCCCACAATTGGGCGGAACTGCGACAAGCGATGTGGGATTACGTGGGCATTGTGCGGACTAACAAGCGGTTGCAGCGCGCCCGCCATCGCATCCGGCTGCTTGCGCTTGAAATTGACGAGTTCTATTCCAATTTTCGCGTATCCAATGACCTCATCGAATTGCGCAACCTAGTTGTGACGGCGCATTTAATTGTGAGTTGCGCGTTACGGCGGCGCGAAAGCCGGGGTCTCCATTTTTCGCTTGATTATCCCAACATGCTGCCGCGCGCCCGCGATACGGTGTTGCGCCCGTCTAGGTTTAGGGTGCGGAGGTGATTTTCGTTCATATCGGGTTAGGGCGGGGACGTAGGGCTGTAAAAGTGTCTTGTTGACGAAAATCGCCGCATTTACTCTGATTTCTCTTAGCGTCGAGGTCAAATGATGTTTTTTGCGCGGCGTCCGTCAACATCAGACGGAAAACAGTTGAAATATGTGTGGTGGCCTTATGTTGTTCTCGCTCAACGTGAGGCACGTATTGCACAAGCTGCTGAAGCGCGTGGCGGATGGCGGCTTTGGCTGTATGAATTCGCCCGGTTTGGCGCTAAGCAAGCGTGGGCTTGTTTATTCGGTGGTGCGATGGTGGCGCTTCTTATCGGGACTTGGCTCTGGTATCCGAAGGACGCTCCGCTTGCTCGTTACGACTTTCTGGTTATTGCTTCGGTTGTCATTCAGGTTGCGATGCTGGTTTTTCGCCTAGAGACGTGGGAAGAAGCCAAAGTGATTTTGCTGTTTCATGTGACGGGAACAATAATGGAAGTTTTCAAAACCTATGTAGGTTCGTGGCAGTACCCTGATGCTGGAATATTGAAAATAGGCAGTGTTCCACTTTTTTCCGGTTTTATGTACGCGAGCATTGGTTCTTATATTGCAAGAGTCTGGAGACTCTTCGATTTTTCTTTTGTGAATCATCCATCTTTTCGTGTTACAGCGGCGATTTCCTTTGCCATTTATATTAATTTTTTTACGCATCATTATTTTTTCGATTTTCGATGGATTATTCTCGCTGTGCTTGTAGTTGCTTTTAGAAAAACAACTATTTATTTCCGAATCCGGCGGCATCACCGCCATATGCCGCTGTTGCTTGGTTTTTTTCTCGTTGCGCTCTTTATATGGTTTGCTGAAAATATAGGTACTTTCACGCAAACATGGATATATCCTACTCAGACTGGAGTCTGGCAAATGGTGCCCTTTGGCAAACTCATTGCTTGGTATTTGTTGATGATTATTAGCTACGTGATGGTTTCATTCGTTAATAAGCCGCAGAGTCATGTTGTGAAACCGTTACACAACCCGTGACGCTATTGGATTCAAAAGAAGTGTAGGGACGGGAGCGATGCCCGTCCCTACCTAGGCGGAAAAACGCTAACCCGCAGGCGCCGGCGCAGGGGTTGCGCCGCCCGGGCTGACGCCGTCATCAGCTTTGGGCGCAGGTTCGGGGGCGGGTTTGGGCGGGCGCGGCGGACGGCCGGCCATGATGTCGCCCACTTGGTCGGCATCAAGGGTTTCCCATTCCAGCAGCGTGGTTGCCATAACTTCTACCTTGTCGCGGTTTTCTTCCAGAATTTTCCGCGCTAAGGCGTATTGCTCGTCGATGATGCGGCGGACTTCGGCGTCGACTTTCTGCATGGTGGCTTCAGAGACGTTGCGGTGCGTCGTAACTTGCCGGCCTAGGAAAATCTCGCCTTCTTCTTCGCCATAAACCATAGGCCCCAACGTGTTGGACATGCCCCATTGCGTGACCATGCGCCGGGCAAGGTCGGTGGCGCGCTGGAAATCGTTGGATGCGCCGGTGGTCATCTGGTGCATGAAAAGTTCTTCGGCAATCCGGCCGCCGAATAGCACCGAGATGGTTTGCAGTAAACGTTCCCGGTCTTGGCTGTAACGGTCTTCGGTGGGCAACTGCATGGTGACGCCCAACGCGCGTCCACGCGGGATGATGGTGACTTTGTGTACGGGGTCGGTTTTGTCGAGCATACGCGCCACGACAGCATGGCCGGATTCATGGTAGGCCGTGTTGCGGCGCTCTTCTTCTGGCATCACGGCGGAGCGGCGTTCTGCCCCCATCATGATTTTGTCTTTGGCGCGTTCAAAATCATCCATATCAACAAGACGCTTGTTGCCGCGTGCCGCAAAAAGCGCCGCTTCGTTGACGAGGTTGGCGAGGTCTGCCCCGGCAAAACCGGGCGTACCACGGGCTAGAACCTGTGCGTCGACATCAGGCGCAATGGGCACTTTACGCATGTGGACTTTAAGGATTTGCTCGCGCCCGCGTATATCAGGCAACGCTACCACCACCTGACGGTCAAAACGGCCGGGGCGCAGCAATGCGGGGTCAAGCACGTCAGGACGGTTGGTGGCGGCGATAACGATAACGCCCGCCTGCCCTTCAAACCCGTCCATTTCGACTAGAAGCTGGTTAAGCGTTTGTTCGCGCTCATCATTTCCGCCGCCCATTCCCGCGCCGCGCTGACGGCCGACGGCATCGATTTCGTCGATAAAAACGATGCAGGGCGAATGTTTTTTGGCTTGGTCAAACATATCGCGTACCCGTGCCGCGCCCACGCCAACGAACATTTCAACGAAATCCGAGCCGGAAATGCTAAAGAACGGGACTTTGGCTTCGCCAGCAATGGCTTTGGCGAGCAGCGTTTTACCCGTGCCGGGAGAACCTACCAGCAGGACGCCTTTCGGGATGCGCCCGCCTAATTTCTGGAATTTGGAGGGGTCACGTAAAAACTCAACGAGTTCAACCACTTCCTCCTTGGCTTCGTCACAGCCCGCGACATCGGCAAAGGTGATGGAATTGGCGCTCTCATCAATCATCCGCGCCTTGCTTTTGCCAAACGAGAACGCGCCGCCTTTGCCGCCGCCCTGCATCTGGCGCATGAAGAAAATCCACACGCCAATGAGCAACAGCATGGGAAACCACGAGACCAGCAAGTTAACAAGGAAGGAACTGTCTTTGGGTTCAGCCGTTTTTACCGTGACGCCGGATTTCATCAGGTCGCTCACCATCCAGAGGTCTTGGATGCCGGGGGTATAAACCGTAATCTGGCGGCCTTCTTTTGTGGTGGCCTTAAGCTGGTAAGGGCTGTCAATCGTCACCGAAGAGATACGCCCGTTCTTAGCTTCTTCTATGAATTTAGAATAATCTAGCGTACTCGACGAGGGCGGGTAAGTATTGAATTGGTTGAACACGGTGAGCAGCACCGCGCCAATCACAAGCCATATTGCGAGATTCTTGAAAAGATTGTTCAACGTGTTTCCCCAAAAAAACCGCCGCAAAAGGCAGGTGTAAGAAGGACAGCCAAAGCGTCTGATTCTAGTGGTGATTTGCTTATCCAGCAAACCGGGGGTGTGGCTTCTGTTGCAAAGGACGTGCTGTTTTCCGCATAGACAGGCATCACGTGCGTAGCCCCTCGCCTAGCAGATAAACCTCCGCGCTGCGCCCGCGTGACGCTTCCGGCTTTCGCGTTTGCACCGTCTTAAAGCAACGCGCCATTTCTTTGCGAAATTCCATAAACCCCTCTCCCTGAAATGTCTTGACCAGAAATCGGCCGTTAAGACGAAGATGGTTGACAGCAAACTCCAGCGCAAGTTCGCAGAGCATGAGCGAGCGCGCTTGGTCCACCGTAGCGATTCCTGACATATTGGGCGCCATGTCCGAAAGCACAAGGTCTGCCTTGTACCCTTCCTGCCGCCGTTCAAATTCAGCCAGCACGGTTTCATCGGAAAAATCGCCTTGCAGGAAATCAATGCCGGGAACAGGTTCCATCGGCAGCACATCCAGCGCAAACACGCGCCCGCCGTCACAGCGTTTGGCAACAACCTGACACCACGACCCCGGCGCCGCGCCCAAATCAACCACCACCGCGCCGGGACGCAGCAGATGGTCGCGCTCATCTATTTCAATTAACTTGTAAGCGGCTCGCGAGCGGTAGCCCTCCGCATTGGCGCGCAGAACATAAGGGTCATTGAGATGCTCGTGCATCCACGCTTTGCTTGTTTTAGTCCGTTTCATAAGTGATTGTGGCGTTATGGCGGCGCAACTTTACACCGATGC
>JAIRPB010000063.1 GCA_031257305.1 Azoarcus sp. | reverse complement strand
TAAAGCAACCGTGAGAATTGGGTTTATTCTATGTTCTTCACTACGCCGTTTTATTAGCGTGATGATTTCTGTATTTTCTAGGCCATTGTTATCGACCACTTTTACAGTAACCGTATGTTTCCCGGTTTTGCGGGGGTACTTGCCAAGCGCCCGAAAACGGGCGGTTACCCATAGCCCCTACCAGTTTCCCCGCTACAGGTTTTGCTCTCTCCTCTTGTGGGATGGCGGTGTTCATACGCGGTTTTTGTGTTGAACGCTGTGTTTTTCCTTCTAGACTTTCAAGTTTCTTTTTAGCCAATTCATGTCCTGCCAGATACTTCAAGGCTCTTCAATTTCCCTCGGTGTTTTGTATGGGGGGTTCTCCCCAAACAGGGGGCCAAAGAGAATCTTTGAATACGCTCGAAAAATTTTCCTTGAGCCACCAAACCAACCCTTCGTTTGGATTGGAATTAAAAGAGACTGGAGATAAATTGATATAACCATTTACCATGAAACCGTCCATGTATATAGATGCAATACGCTCATTTTTAGCATCAAAAAATAGAATTCCCCACCTTGAATCAAAGCCATACTCGGTTTCTGTTTTATTTATGGATGTTTTATCCAATGCTTTGATAAAAGATGGCAAATAAAAATAAACCCCTGAAGAGTCCATGTTGAGTTTGTAAGAATAAAATTTTTCTAACATCTCTGGTGTCACGCTTGTTCGCGTGAGAACACTATATTGAAGATGAATTATTTCTATTCTTTCTACTACTCTATTTTCACGAATTTTGTCTAAAACATTTTGAATATTATCCGTTTGTTGTGCCATGACGCCCTCGCAGAAGAAATATATAACAAGACTAATGATAAACCTTGTGACCATTGGTAGATTTAGGCCATAAGCAGAAGGTATATAACAATAATCGGTTGAAGTGTCAGCCATTGCTTTTTGATCTAAAGCAGCTACGAATTTAGACTGATATTTTCTCAATTTCATTCCTTTCACAGTGCGTTAACTATGGAGTTAATGGTGTTCCCATTCCCGGTTCGTAATACCAGTATCGGTTGTAATAAAACCCCGTTTCCTCATACACGCATCGGTCGCCATCGCAGTCGGGGTCATGATTTGCGGGGCTTATCTGCTTCTGTCATGCCCTTAAAAACCCGCCTTGAGATTGCGTCGTAGGCGTAGCTGATTTTTGTCTGCTTGCCGTCGGGGTTCGTCTTTTCAATGTAAACAAGGCAGTACGCGCCGTCATAGTGCAGTTTTCGCTTACTGCGGTCAGGGCGTTCCTTGCATGACTTGAAGAAGCCGGGCATGCGGCTTTTGGTCGATGTAGGTAGAAAATACAGATTCATTTTAATAGACTATTGGTTAGAGGTTGCGCCTTTCATTTTATTAATAAAAATTTGGCAATTGTCTGATTTTTTTCGAGCTTCGTTTGCCATGATTTGATAGTCCTCGTTTTTGCCCGCAAAACATTTATTGTTGATTTTGTCCAAAGCATCTGCAAATTTTTGGTTAAAATCTTTTATAGCAATTGCTTTAGAAGTAAAAACGCCTCCTTGACAAGTTAGTTGTGTGTAGGGAGATTCACAATAGCTTTCGATAGTTTTAAGAAGTTTTTTCCGTTCTCTTGGTTTACAGTTTTCGGGGGAATGTGTCAATTTTTGACTTAGCTTTGTCACGATGCCTATTTTATCTTTCAAGATTTCTATTTTACTTTTTTGGGGGTTTATTACAAATAATAAAGTACAGGCTGTTAAAAATGCAAAAAACACCGATAGAGATACCCATCTCGCCAGGCCAGTGACAAATATACGATTATTATCTTTTGATAAAGCACCAAAAATTAGTGCTGGGGAAAAATATATAAAGAAAGTTAAATAAAATAAACAAAAGAAAAAGACAAACGCTAAAATAACGACTAACCAGGGATAAAATTTATTCATTTTATTGTTCCTTATCATATTGTGGGAAGAAGAGAAAAAGCGGCAAACACTAAAACAATTAATTTCATATTGTGCGCACTGAAAGCAGCAAGCAATATTGCAAGTAACGCTATTTTGTGCGCATTAGGAAAAACGATTTTCCAGCCTTCACCGCGCTGAATAACGCCAAAAAGACAAATCGGTAAACACAATAAAAACATCGGCATAAAATGAAACAGTAAATAAAAAACAACAAAAACAAAAAGAAAAAATACTACTAGTTTATATTTCATTGCCCATTACCTCCGCCGATTTTGATACCTTTTAACATAGCTTCAACGTCATTACCTTCCTTTTTTAATCCAGTTGCAATATCTCCAAACGCAGCAGTAGCTGTGATTACAAAACCAACAATTCCTCCGATATAACCTATTAATGCGCCTGTTACTACCCTTCCCGTAACTGTGCAAGGATTTTCGTTTACTTCATCTGTAAGTAAATTCATTGCTTTATCTCTTAGTGGTTTACAGTTCATAAAAAGATTAACTCCTTCTACTATATCTGGCTGCGGCTTGACGTGAGGCGTCTCGCGCCGCTGTGGCCAGATAGACTCCGGGCGGCTGTGGATGTCCGTCCCGGGCGGGAGAGCCTCCGGGAACGAGATAACGCGGTAGCCGGGTTCACCGGGAATCCCCCCACCCACCGCCATCCCGCCGAGGCATACGAAACACGCCACGCCGCCCACGCTGCCGATGAGGTTCGTACCCGAGCTGGAGACGATGACGCCGTGGGAGCGCCGTTGCCCATACGGGACGGAGACTTGCCACACATAGGTGAGCCTTATTCATGGGTTTGGAGGTTATGGGACTGCGTGGTTACGGGTGACTGCGGATGATAGCAAAGGGACAGCCCCAATAGCGAGAGTGTGTATTCCTAGCGGGGTATGGCTGGCTGAACATGACCGTTTTCTCCGGCTTGATGACCGGAAGGCTGAATGTTTGTTCGCGTAGCTCAGCAACAAAGTGTGTAGATTCATTACAACAGAGCGAAAGCTACTGATGTGAATATCTGTGCAGAAAAAATGACCTATCCCGCAATTATGGTATAGTCCGCATTTTTCTACAGGTACTCACAATGAAAACTTCCGTAAAAATTGCTATCGGTGTCGCTGCTGCCCTTGCCGTTGCCTATCCCGTTTCAATGCCTTTAGCTGGAAAGTATATCGAATCCAGACAAATGGAAATGATGGAGCGCACTGGAAACGAAATTCTTAAAAAAATAGGGATACCCTACACTTTTGAACATAATTTTGTACGGGATAGTTTTTCCGGTTCTACTTATACCTATACGATTACCTTTGAGCTACCTCAAAAAGACGGAAAAAAATTACAATTGAAGCTGAAAGATGTTTCCCGCATCAAACATGGGCTGTTTGTAGAGGGTGTTTCTGGAATTGGCACTTCAGATCATGAAGTTACACTCGAAGGCGTTCCCGAAGAATTTCTTGTTACGCTGTTTGGCAACAATAAATCGCTGGGATATAAAACGGTTTATACTTTTTCCAGCATCGATTACATCTATGACTCTCTCCCGAAAATTGAACTAAATATTGGCGATTCACATGTCATTCTCAATGGCATAAAAGGAAGAACTTCAGCTTCTTACGACATGAAACAGCTATCAGGGAATGTGAGTTTCTCTGAATATTCTGTTGAAAACAAACTAATTAAAATCGCTTATAAAGACCTTGTCGGAATCAGCTCATTAAAAATGATTCCCGATGCGGATAATGAACCCCCCTGCACTTATCCGTTTTGCCTGTATACCGGCCAATTTCAAATGACTGCCGCCAGTTACAACGTAGAAGCGCTAAATCTTCGTACTGAGGACACCGAGAAAAAAACGGTGTTAGCCCTACAAAAGCCAACCTTCAAAGTTAACGTTTCAGATGACAGTGGCTTTTTGGACATCCTAACGCACACGGGGGCTGAATCACTGCTGATAAACGGCGTTGAGTATGCCCCTACAAATACCCCGGCGCAACTTGATATTTCATTTCGGCATTTGCAGACTCGTGCTGTAGCCCAGTTTTATCGCGTTTACCTTGACGCTTTCTTTCAGATTATCCCTAATCTCATGGAGAAAAAGTTTGATGAAGTAACACAGGCCAAATTGTTTATGTCTAAAGTTGTTCCAGCAGTGACTGAATCTGGTTTTTCCATTTTAGAAAAATCACCTGAAATCCGCATAGACCGTCTCTATTTTATGACACCCAAAGGCGTGGTTGATTTTTCCGCATCCGTCTCGGTGAAAGACTTCGACAGAAAAGACATTGCCAACCTCGATATTTGGTTAGACAAACTCGAAGTGGGTTTAGATGCCGCAGTTCCCGTGGCTTTAGTTAACGAGGAAGAAGATTTAACCGAACAAATTAAATTCGGCAAAAAAGAAGGGTTTCTAACCGAAAAGGACAATATCCTTTCAACAAAAGTGAAATTAAAAAATAACGAACTCACTATCAATGGGAAACCTTCTCCTGTTTCTTTCTCCGCCCTCCGCGCAATGCTAAAAGGCTCAGAAGGCCCAAGCCTAGATGACATCTTTGGCAACAATGCCGACAGCGAGACACCATCCCAGGACAAATAAAGCCTCGCTTCCGCCGTCCCGCTGTCGGTCGGTGGTTGCAATGTTTGTTTAATAAGGGCGGGTTTCAAACCCGCCCTTATTTTCTTCAGCGTAGCGCGGCAAGCACACGCGAGGTTATTTCGCTCACCGTGCCTAATCCAGAGATTTTGCGCATTCTTGGCGCATGGGGCGGGTCGTTGGCTGCCCATTTGCGGTAAAACTCAACCAACGGCTCCGTTTGGGCGCGGTAAATCTCTAGCCGGTTTTTTACGGTTTCTTCGCGGTCATCGTCCCGCAGCACCAAGTCCTCGCCTGTTACATCATCTTTGCCGTCGACTTTGGGCGGGTTGTGCTGGATGTGGTAGATACGGCCTGACGGCAGATGTACGCGGCGGCCGCTCATACGCTCGATGATGACGTTATCTGGGACGGAAATCTGGAGCACGATGTCAATCGGGATGCCGTAAGTTTTAAGCGCCTCCGCCTGCGGGATGGTGCGCGGAAAACCGTCAAACAGATAACCGGTTTTGCAGTCGTCTTGTGTCAGCCTGTCCCGGACCAGGCCCACGATGATGTCGTCGGAAACGAGGCGGCCGGCTTCCATTACTTTTTTGGCTTCTTGCCCAAGCGGAGTCCCTTCCCGCACGGCCGAGCGCAACATGTCCCCAGTGGAAATCTGCGGTATCCCGAATTTTTCCTTGATGTAATTTGACTGTGTGCCTTTGCCCGCTCCGGGAGGCCCCAACAGAATCACTCGCATTTGTTTTCAAACTCTCCAAAAAATCCCGGCCACTCATGCGGTGGCCGGAAATACCAAAAGGTAGAACTTAAACCTTGTTATGGTGTGCGGTCAAACTTAGGGTGTGCCCTGAAAGTTTATCCGATAGACAAAAAAGACAGAACACCGCTTTATCCCTGCGCAAAAAACGCCCTGACTCGCGCCAAGTCTTTTTCGGTATCGACGCCGGCCGGGGGGGCGGAATTGAGCGTTAAAACCCGGATGGGAAAGCCGTGCCAGAGCGCGCGAAGCTGTTCGAGCGATTCCCACCGTTCGATGGGGGCGGGTTCCAGCGCGGCATAGCGGCGCAGGAAAGCCACGCGGTAAGCGTACAGCCCAACATGGCGCCATATCGGCAGTCCCGTTGGCAGGCAGTGCTTCCCGTTCGCCCATTCATCCCGCGCCCACGGAATCGGGGCACGGGAAAAATACAGGGCGCGCCCGTGTGCGTCGCAAACAACCTTGACGATGTTTGGGTTGAAAATTTCGTCTGCGTTTGTGAGCGGGTGGGCGGCGGTGGCGATGGCCGCGCCCGGGTCAGATGCCAGCGCCGCCGCCACGGAGGCGACGAGGCCGGGGTCAATCATGGGTTCGTCGCCTTGGACGTTGACCACGATGTCGTCGTCTTTCCAGCCTAGCGCCGTCACCACTTCGGCGATACGGTCCGTGCCGCTTGGGTGTTGGGCGCGGGTCATGAGCGCCTTGCCGCCATCCGCTTTCACCGCATCCAACACGTCAGGATGGTCAACCGCCGCCCAGATTTCTGCCGCGCCTGATGCCCGCGCCCTATCCAGCACCCGGAGCACCATCGGGCGCCCCGCGATGTCGGCAAGCGGCTTGGCGGGAAGGCGGGTAGAGGCGTAACGCGCCGGAATGACGACGCGGAATGGCGTCATGGGTAAGGTTTCCGCAGTGCCCTTTAACGTAGCGCGTCGACTTCTTCAGCACTCATCGTGCGGGCTTCCGCCTCAAGCATCACCGGTATGCCGTCGCGGACAGGGAAAGCTAACCTATCAGGTTTGCAGACAAGCTCTTGGCGGTCTTTCAAGACTTCTAGCGGCCCTTTGCATAGCGGGCAAACAAGAATTTCAAGCAATTTGGCGTCCATCGTCCAGTTTCTCCAGAATGGGGGCGATGGCCCCGGCATCTATAATGGCCCGTACCGGCAGTTCCCAAACGTCGGGGGGCGCGAAAGAGGCGCATTTTACCGCATCCTTGCTCGTCATCAGCTTGGGTTCTCCGGGCGCGAAGTTGAGGTCAGAGGCTGTGTAGCGGTGGTGGTCAAGAAAGGGATGGGGCACCACATCCAGCCCCATCGCGGCAAGTTGGTTAAAAAACCGCTGTGGCTGGCCAATGCCGGCCAGCGCGTGAACCCTTTTTCCCGCAAACGCTTCAGCGCCGCAAGTCTCGCCCGGGTGCGCAAGGGAACGGAAACGCTTGCCCGCCAAACGCATCGCGGCAATGGGGACAGTTCCTGCGGCACGGCGAAGGCGCGGCGATAACTCGCCATGCGCAAGAATCAAGTCAACACGGGATAGCCGCGCCAATGGCTCGCGCAGGGGGCCAGAGGGCAAAAGCAAAAGGTTGCCTAACGCCGCCTCATCTACCACCGCAATCTCTGCCGTGCGGTCCAACCGGTAATGCTGCATCCCATCGTCGCTCACAATCACATCACATTCGGGATGCGCGGCAAGCAGGGTACGCGCCGCCGCAGGGCGGTTCCTGCCGATAGCGACGGGGCAACCCGCCGTCCGCGCAAGCAGCACAGGCTCATCCCCGCAAAAATCAGGGGCTGAATCGGGTTTAACAAGATGGGACTCGCTGCCCCTTTCCGCCTGCCCGCCGTAACCCCGCGACACAATGCCCGGATGCCGCCCGTTTTTGCGCAGTTCTTCTACAAGCCAGAGCACGGCTGGGGTTTTGCCGCTACCGCCGACGGCAATATTGCCGACGACGATAACCGGTACGGGAAGCCGTTCGCGGCGCAAAACGCCAGAACGGTAAAGCTGGCGTCGCAACGCCGCAAGACCGCTAAAAAGCGCCGATGCCGGGAGCAGCGAAACCGCATGCCACGTCCGCCGCCGCCAGAAAACGGGCGCATCCTTCATGCCGCGTGGCACCTGACGCCTTTCAGCGTTGGCGCTCCTGCCGGGTTGCGAAGGACACTCGCGGCAACCCCGCACGCTGTGACGCCTGCATCACGTTAATCACATGCTGGTGGGCGGCCTGCGCGTCAGCATTGATGATGACCACCGGCTCTGGGCCTTTCGCGGGGCGCGCGTTGGCCAGCGCGGCGGCGATGGCGTCGACATTACTGCCGGAAACCGACCGGCCGTTGATGATGATGCTGCCCGTCGAGGTAACGGCCACGATAATTTCTGCCGTCACAACAGGGGTTTTGCTGCCGTCTGGGTTAGCCGTGGGCAGGGAAATTTCAAGCCCGGCCGTTTTGTTGAACGTAGTCGTCATCATCAAGAAGATGATGATGACCAGCATGACGTCGATTAACGGGACGAGATTGATTTCTGGCTCGTGCCTTTGGCCGCTGCTATGGTGAAAATTCATGGTCTTTAGCGCCTACGTTCGCCGTGCACCATTTCGACGAGTTTGGTGGCTTGTTGCTCCATTTCAATCACGTATTCATCCACCAAACGCCGGAAATGCCGCCAGAAAATCATCGCGGGAATGGCAACGATGATGCCGAAAGCGGTTGCGTGCAACGCCAGCGCGATGCCTTGGGAAAGTTCCGTCATTCCCGTCACCCCTTGCACCCCTTGTGCCCCAAACATCTTAATCATGCCAACTACGGTACCAAACAGCCCCATCAGCGGGCTGATGGCGGCAATGGTGCCAAGCGTTGTCAGGAAACGTTCTAGCTCATGCGCCACCGTCCGTCCCGCTTCCTCAATGGACTCTTTCATGATTTCCCGCGAACCCCTAATGTTGCGCAGCCCTGCCGCAAACACGCGCCCGAGCGGCGAATGGTTTGCAACGCGGGTAATCATTTCGGGCGGCGCGCCGCCATGCCGGCCCAAATCGGAAATAATCCGGTCAAGCAGCCCGGACGGCAACACGCGGGCATGGCGCAGACTAATCATCCGCTCAACAATCAACGCCACCGCAATTACCGAAGCCAATAACAGCGGCCACATCGGCCATTCACCAGCTTTGAAAATGTCTAACACGCTTACTCCCCGAAAATTTTGGCAGAAATCCAAAACGCCCAAATGTAGCCCCGCTACGCAAAGCGGGCAAGTGCGATGTATTCACATCATCCACAAAACCTGTGGATAAGTTTGTGGGGTATTACGGTAAATGAGGCATTTTTACGCCTACCATGCGGTTTTGCGCCCATCGCCACAATATTGTGCAACAATGTAACGCATTGATTAAAAAGAAGATATATTAAATATCTGCCCAATCAATGAGTTATTGCCTGTCCATTTTCCGGTTCTTGACAACGCCCCAAGGCTGTGGATTAACAAAATATGCCGCCCATCCGTGACGAATCTTGTAGTGACTTTTTACAACTTTCAGAGCCTAGCGCCCGGATTATCAGCGTCAGCGCGTTGAACAAGCTGGCGCGCGAGGCGCTTGAAAATACGCTCCCGCTGCTGTGGGTTGATGGCGAAATTTCCAACCTTGTCCGTGCCGCATCGGGGCATATTTATTTCACCCTCAAAGACTCCCAAGCCCAAGTGCGCTGCGCCATGTGGCGCAACCGCGCCCAACTGCTGGCGTTTCGCCCCGAAAACGGCATGCGGGTTGAAGCGCGGGCGCTGGCTACCTTGTATGAAGCGCGGGGCGACTACCAGCTCAACATCGAAACGCTGCGTCCGGCGGGGACGGGCCATCTCGCCGAGGCGTTCCGGCGGCTCAAAGACAAACTCGCGGCAGAAGGTTTGTTTGACCCGGCGAAACGCCGCCCCCTGCCGATGTTCCCGGAAGGAATCGGCATCATCACGTCGCCGTCGGCGGCGGCGCTGCGGGATGTGCTCATCACCTTACGCCGCCGTGCGCCGGGCCTGCCGATAACCATTTACCCCGCCTCCGTCCAAGGCGCTGACGCGCCGCGCCAGCTCTGCGGGGCACTTGCTACGGCCGTGCGGCGAGCCGAGGCAGACGGCGTTGGCCTTATTTTGCTGGTGCGCGGCGGGGGCAGCCTCGAAGATTTATGGGCGTTCAACGACGAGACCTTGGCGCGGGCGATAGCGGCCTGCCCCTTGCCGATAGTGAGCGGCATTGGGCATGAAACGGATTTCACCATTGCCGATTTTGCCGCCGACTTACGTGCGCCCACGCCCACCGGCGCGGCGGAATTAGCCAGCGCCGGTTATTTTGCCGCCCGGACAGAACTGGTTGCCACGGCCAGCCGCTTGCGCCAATCCACCCTCCGCCGGCTAGAGGCGATGGCGCAGCGGCTCGACCGTTGCGCGCTGTGCCTCACCCACCCGCAGAACCGCTTACAGCGGGCACGTGAAAACGCCGCGCACTACGAACAGCGTCTCCGGCAAGCAATGGCCGCTTGTGCGGCGAAGTTGGCCCACCAGCTATCAAGGCTTGCGTTGCGCCTAAATGCCCGCATCCCCGCCCCCGCCGTCTTGCGGATACAAACCGATAGCCTAAGCAAGCGTCTGGAGAGAGCCTCAAAAGTTTTGCTCGACACCCAAAAACAAAAGCTCCACGCCCTCTCCGCCTACTTGCGGCAGCTTGACCCCTCTGCGGTACTGACACGCGGCTATAGCATCGTCCGTGACGGTAAAGGCCACATCCTGCGTTCCGCCGAAGGGCTTCAGGCAGGCGACCCGCTGGAAATAGAACTGGCCGTAGGGAAGGTGGATGCGACGGTCCGAAACCTTGATAAGAACCTTTGACAACCGTCCGCCACGGGGTATCGTTGCTTTTTTCTAAGCGTTTTCCCAATCTATACATGAACATTTTCCTGATTACCCTCGCCATTGTTGCCGCCGTTGTCATCCTCATGGCCATCGGCGTTTTGTTTGGGCGCAAACCCATTGCCGGGAGTTGCGGCGGACTCGCTTTATTGGGCATGAAATGTGACTGCGAAAATCCCTGCCCGAAAAAACTAGCGCGGATGGGGCAAACGCCGGATGCTGAAATTTTGGCATCGGAGAGCAAAGCGAAAATGGATTTGGAATCCGCCCCGACGGAAGCGCCGTAGCCTTTGTTTTTAGAATTCGATGATTTGGCCGCGCAAAAGCCGGGTCGGCTTAAGCGGCGCGTTTATCGCATCGACTTGTTTCATGATGCGGTCGCCCATGCCGGGTTTGAGATGGCTGACGTAGACCTCTGGCGAGTGCGCCATTTCGTTGAGAACGGCTTCTAGCATACTGGGGCACAGGTGGCGTGCGGCCATCGCCATCGCCCGCATTTCTTCAGGAAAGGCCGTCTCGATGATGAGATGGCGCAAACGCGGGCACTGGTTGATAGCCGCAATGAAACCGGGGCTGTAAGTGGTGTCGCCCGAATAGATGAGTTGCGATTCGCCGCTGTCGAGGAGCCATGCCGCGCCGGGGACGGTGTGGAGCACTGGCAGTGCCGTGAAGGTGTTTTCGCCAAGCCGCAGCGACTCGCCTACTTGGACGGGCTGTAGCCGCAGGTAGGGGAAACGGCGGTCCGGGATGGCGGTGAAATCTGGCCAGACTAGCCAGTTGAATACATGCGCTTTTAGGATATGCAGCGTTTCAGGCGTGGCGTAAATCGTCACCGTGTGGTTGCAGACTTCGCCGATAGAGTCCACCAGCAAGGGAATGGCCGCAATATGGTCTAGGTGAGAGTGGCTGACGAAAACATGGCAAATGCGCCGCAGCGAGTCAAACTCTAAGTCGCCCACGCCTGTGCCACAGTCAATCAGCACGTCATCGTCAACAAGAAACGACGACGTGCGTGAATCTTCTCCGCCAATTCCACCGCTACAGCCAAGCACTGTCAGCTTCATGTATTTTCCGTCCGGCCCGCGCCGGACCGTTTTATTTTTCTCTCCACCTTTGCGCCGATAAAACTTATCACCCGCGCCCGCAACGGACGATGAAAGAAGTCACGGCACTCCAATATGCCATTTTTCCTTAGGAACGCAGAAAAAATCCCATCTTGACGCCAGCAATCTCTATGGTGTCGTTCTCATTGAGCCTATGCGCCTGCATTCCTATTTCTTCGCCATTAACCGAGGGAAATACTTTGCCCTCGGCATGCGTAATGAAGTAGCCCTGCTCGCGCCGCGTGATAATCGCAACTTGGTAGCCGGGTTTGCCAAGCGTTGTCACGGGCTTGCTTAATTCAAGCTCCTGCCCGGCATTTACGCCGTTGAGTACCCGGATAACGCCGAGGTGCTTCAGCAGATGCCCAACGCTGACCGTCGAGCCGAAGTTGGCGTCCGTCCCCGGCTGTAACATTTCGTGTGTCCGCATGGTGGTGGTTCCCCCGGCGGGCGTAAGCGGTTCCGCCGGGTTGACCGTACCAATCTCAAAAGGCTTGAGCGCGGCGGTATCCACTAGCTCTGTCGCGGCCACGCCCGGCGAGAACGCATCTACCAGATATTTGATTCGGTATTTACCCAATTCAATCACATCGTTATTTTGTAGCGCGTATTTTTTGATGGGCTGTCCGTTGACGTAAGTCCCGTTCGTGCTGTTGAGATCTTCAAGAAACGCATCGCCGAGGATATGGGTAATCACGGCGTGCTGCCCGCTGATGGAAAGGTTATCGATTTGGATGTCGTTGACGGGCTTGCGGCCAATTAAGGTGCGTTCTTTGGTGAGCACAATCTCCTTTAGCACCAGCCCGTCCATGCTGAGGATTAACTTAGGCATGACTTGCGTCCATCTGGTTAATATCGCAATGCGCCTCATCCGCGCACTGGTCATTGTTACAGGGAAGTTGCTCGGTAAACCATGCAACGATGACAGAAATATTATCGCGTCCGCCAGCGTATTTTGCGGCTTCGATTAGGCATTCGGCTATTTCGTCCGCTTCAAGATCCAACCCAAGCAACCGGCCAATCTCTTCCTCGGACACCATGTCCGTTAAACCATCGGTGCACAGTAACAGACGGTCCCCCGGATGCAATGTACAAATACCGACATCCGGCTCGACTTCTTCATGAACCCCCAGCCCCCGCGTGAGTAATCCCCGGTAAGGATGGACCTGTGCCGCTTCCGCCGACAGCCGCCCTGCGTCAACGAACTCTTGCACGAGGGTGTGGTCGTGCGTCAAGGGAGCCAAAAAACCGTCGCGTAGCAGATAGAGGCGCGAATCGCCGACATGCGCATAAGTAATCTTGTCCTGTTCGAGTACCCCCCCGACGAAAGTCGACCCCATCATCGCGGGAGCAACGCCGTCAGACTGCATCGACACATTGCGAATCGCCGTGTTCGCCTCGGTGACGCTTTTAGCGAGCAACACGGCGACATCGTATTTTGTAAAGCCTTTTTCCTGGGCATCGCGCAAACGGCTCAAGATATGGTTGACGGCCAGCGCGGACGCAAGGTCTCCCGATGTATGCCCCCCCATACCGTCCGCCAGCAACAGCCATCCGAGCGCCGCGTCGACCCATAACGAATCCTCGTTACGATGCCGTATCAGGCCAATATCTGTGCGTGCGGCGCATTTCAGCTTCAAATCTTCCGTTAACACCCCATTGCATTCCGGCATAATCCCGAACCTTTGGTTTTAATCCCAAAAACCGTTGTCTATTTTGAAGTACAGTCTAAGTGCAAACTTTGACATGTTTAGTGTCCATTCATGCTACTTGACACAGCAACAATACTGTATGATGCACAAATTATTCCGCAATACGGTTCAAAAATTACTCGCGATCATGAAATCAAGACGAACTGGAATCGTACTCTTGCTTGCAGGCATATTGGCGGTTGCCTACCTGCCATCCAGCACCCATGCGGCTCCTAGGGAATCCTCTTCCCGGCAAACCGCGACCGCCCAAAATAAAAAAATCGCAGAACTCGAAACCGCGATTGAAAAACACAAAAAAGCGGAACAAAACCTACAAACCAGTGTGCGCGATCTCGAAATAAAACAAAAGGCACAGCTCGAACAGATACAGCTTCTCAAAAAACAGCTTGAAGAAACTTCGCAGGCCGTAACGGGCACAAATTCTTCTCCGTCAGAGCCGGCGGAGGCATCTGCCCAAAAAACATCCGAAATCAATTGGATTCTTGTCGCAATAGCCGTTTTCACCACAAGCCTGTGTGTCGTTTTTGCGCTACGTATGCGCCAAACCGTTGATTCAGCAGCGCCATTGACGCTCTTTACAAAAACGGACGCCCCCGCAACGGAACAACCTAACGAGGAATCTCCAGCGGAAGCCCCGGCTCCGCTCACCGTCACAACCGTCTCTCCGCCAGCCTCTATTCCCGCGCCTATGTCCCTGCCCGCATGGGATAC
>JAIRPB010000057.1 GCA_031257305.1 Azoarcus sp. | reverse complement strand
CAGGGCGGCGGTATATTTCGCGTAGGGGCGGGTTTCAAACCCGCCCTTGCACCTGCCGGGGCGCGGTTTGGGCAGGCGGGAGTTTTAGGCAGGGCGGGTTTGAAACCCGCCCCTACGGTGGTGTTATTGCGAGCCGCAAGGCGGCGGGAAATCCAGAAGCCGCGATGGATTGCTTCGCTGCGCTCGCAATGACGGGCGTTTTGTGATGGTTTGACGGCGGGGGGCGGTATCTTTGTATCTTCCATCCCGCAGTGGTCAGTTGCCGATGCACGGGAAGATTGCGGGCGGGGCTTTTCAGAGTTGATGTAGCACCAGCGCAATAGCCGTGCTTGAATACGTCCGCAAGGCCGTTGCCGCGGCCGGATTTCTGTGTGCCGTACTCAAAGCAGTAGCTCCCGGCATTGCCGGGATGCGGCACGTTAAGGAGGCAGCACAGTTCAACGAAAAATAGCTATGCCCGTGTGCTCGGTGAGCGGGCTGTTTTTCCAGCGGTCGCATCATAGCGGGCGAACATTACGCCTACTCCAATTTGATGTCCCAGCTCTCTAGCGTGGTGCCCGTCATTCTGTCGAGCGTGGCGACGGCGTTGCGGTAGGCCACGAGCGAATCGACTCGGGCGGATTCGGCATGGTGGAGTTTGGCGATGAGGGCGAACGTGCGGAAACTGTCGGGCGGCAGGTGGCGGGTGCGTTCGTGTTCGGCGTGGAGTTTTTGCCGGAAGCTGTTGAGCGCGCGGTTGGCGGTTTCATATTGCCGCCAGCGGGTGTCTAGTTCGCGCAGGACGCTGGAGAGATTGCTTTCTAGGGCTTGCCGTGCGTCAGTGAGCTGGTTGTCTTGGCTGTTGGCTTTGATGCGGGCTTTGGTTTCGGATTGCCGGGGGGCGATGTCGCCTAGGGGGATGTCAATGCGGATAGCGGCGCGGTTATCCCGGTTTTGGCTGGTTGATGCGCCGGGAGTCCGTGTGCGTGTTTGGCTGACTCCTCCGACGAGGGAAACGTCCCATTGCCGTTGGTCGCGCGCGACGGCGAGTTCAATGGCGGCACGGTTTGAGTTGAGCCGCTGTATGAGATATTCCGGCTGATGTTCGATGGCGGTTGTCATCGCTTTGGCAAGGCTGGTTTTGACTGGCTGGCATTCCAGCGAGTCGACGGCGTGGATGGGCGTGTCTGGGTCCAGCGCGAGGAGCCGCAATAGTTGCTGGCGGCTTGCGTCAAGGCGGAGCGCGGCTTCTTCTAGGTTGAGTTCCCGGCTGGCGGTTTCGGATTCGGCCTGTGAGAAATTAGTGAAGTCAGTTTCGAGCCAGTAACCGGACGCGGCGCTGTAGAGGTCGTCAGAGAGTGCGCGGTGTGAGTGCGAGAGGGCTTCATGGGCCAGCCTTGAACGTTCTTGGGCACGCAGGACTTCATGCCAGGCGAGGATGATTTGCGTGATGACGTCTGAAATCGTGGCTTTTAGGTTGAGTTGGTTGATTTCATCCGTGATTTGCGCAATGCGCTGAGGAGCCGTGACAATGTCTCGCCGTGCCCCGCGCATCAGCGGCTGGACGATGGTGAAACTTGCGCCATCGCCCCGGCTGGCAACGCCGCGTTCGTCTTGGGTTATCTGGTTGTTGAGCGATAGGTTGAATTGCGTACCGTATTCGCTTTGTAGCGTGGCGGTAGGGGATATTTCCGTGCGCTGGGTGCGATCCGCGTTTTGGCTAACGGTGTGGCTGCCATTGATAACGAGCTTGGGAGAAAGCGTGTCGTAGGCGGTGTTTGAGACGGTTTTTTGCGATGTCCATTCAAGGCGGGCGGCTTGGATGTCGCTGTTGTGGGCAAGCCCTAGCCGAACGGCGTCGGCAAGGCGCAGATCCATTTCGCGGCTGTTTGGGGCGGTATCCGGCGTGTCTGGCAGGGCAGGGCGGGCGGCGGGAGGGGCGAGTCCGCTAAAAATGAGGGCAAAACAGAGGGCAGCGCGGATGAAAGTAGGTGGGTTCATGGGGCTGGAGGGTTGGGGCAACCGATGGTAGCGGACTGACATTTATCATGACCAGTCTGGTTTATGTGGGTTCCCGGCGCGGGAAAAGGCGCGCCGGACAAGAAAGCGAATGTTAATTGCAAACAGGGGGTTGAAAAAATTTACCACGCCCCAATAAATAAAAACTACTTTTTTATTTTGAGGACTGGTTGCTATGTCGTCTCATCCTGCCGCACCGGGAAAGCCGTCGAAACCCGCCGCACCGGAAAAACCGGCGAATAATCCTGCCGGGGATGCCGCGCTATCTGCTACGGCCGCGCCTGTGGAACCCGCGAGTGCCGTGCCGCCCGTCGAAATCGAAGTGCCTGTTAGCGCCGAGGCTGAATCTGTTCCCGAAATTTTAGATGTACCGCTCTCTGATATTTTGGACATACCGGCGTCTGAAATTCCGATTGAGACGTTTGCCGGAACGCTACCTGAACAGCCCCCTGAAAACGTTCTCGCCCCGGCGGATGAAGCTCCTGCCCAAGCCGCCCATGCCGCCGAAATGGAACAACGGCTTGCGGAGGCTGAAGCCAAATTGTCTGACGCCGAAGCCCGTGCTACGTCAGAGCACGATGCTTGGTTGCGCGCAAAGGCGGAAACCGAAAACGTGCGCCGCCGTATGCAGGAGGATATTTTTAAGGCGTCGAAATTTGCGGCTGAAAAATTTGCCAGTTCTATGCTGCCTGTCAAAGACAGCCTAGAGGCGGCGCTGGCGACTGAAAGCCAGACGCTAGAAAAACTGCGCGAGGGCGTGGAATTAACTCACAAACAGTTGGTGGCCGCTTTTGAGGGCGCCAGTCTCACCGAAGAAAACCCGATGGGGCAAAAATTCGACCCCAACAAACATCAAGCCATCGCCGCAGTGGATTCGGATGCTGAACCCAACACCGTTATCAACGTGCTGCAAAAGGGCTATTTGTTGCACGGGCGTGTGATTCGCCCCGCAATGGTGATGGTTGCCAAAGCAAAGGCTTGAAAGTGCGCCGCATTGCCCCATATTCGATTCATTCCGGGCCAAAGGCGGCCTGAAACAAAACATCTCCCAATGAAAGGAACCTTGCATCATGAGCAAAATCATCGGTATTGACCTCGGCACCACCAATAGCTGCGTTTCCGTGATGGAAGCGGGCAAGCCCAAAGTCATCGAAAATTCTGAAGGCGCACGTACCACGCCGTCCGTGGTGGCCTATGCTGACGACAATGAAATCCTCGTCGGCGCGCCCGCCAAACGTCAGGCCGTCACCAATGCCAAGAACACCCTCTTTGCCGTCAAGCGCCTGATTGGCCGTCGTTTTGAAGAGAAGGAAGTGCAAAAAGACATCGACCTGATGCCTTTTAGAATTGTGAAAGCGGATAACGGCGACGCTTGGGTGGAAGTCCACGACAAAAAAATTGCCCCGCCGCAAGTTTCTGCCGAAGTGCTGCGCAAAATGAAAAAAACCGCCGAGGACTATCTCGGCGAAGAAATTACCGAAGCCGTCATCACCGTTCCCGCTTATTTCAACGACAGCCAGCGCCAAGCCACGAAAGACGCGGGCAAAATCGCCGGGCTGGAAGTGCGCCGCATCATCAACGAGCCTACGGCGGCGGCGCTGGCTTTCGGCATGGATAAAAAACCGGGTGATTCCAAAATTGCCGTATACGACTTGGGCGGCGGCACGTTTGACATCTCCATCATTGAAATTGCCGACATCGATGGCGAGCACCAGTTTGAAGTGCTCTCGACCAACGGCGATACGTTCTTGGGCGGTGAGGACTTTGACCAGCGCATCATTGACTACATCGTGACCGAGTTCAAAAAAGAGCAAGGCGTCGACCTCAAAAATGACGTGCTGGCGTTGCAACGCCTGAAAGAAGCCGCTGAAAAAGCCAAGATTGAGCTTTCCTCCAGCCAGCAGACTGAAGTCAACCTGCCTTACATCACGGCGGATGCTTCCGGTCCCAAGCACCTGACGATGAAAATCACGCGCGCCAAGTTTGAGGCGTTGGTGGAGGACCTCATCGAACGCTCTATTGAACCCTGCCGCATTGCCATTAAAGACGCGGGCATCAAAGTAACTGACATCGATGACGTTATCCTCGTCGGTGGTCAAACCCGCATGCCCAAAGTGCAGGAAAAGGTAAAAGAGTTCTTCGGCAAAGAACCCCGCAAAGACGTGAACCCTGACGAAGCCGTGGCCGTGGGCGCTTCTATCCAAGGCGGCGTACTGCAAGGCGAAGTGAAGGACGTGCTGCTGCTCGACGTGACCCCGCTCTCGCTGGGCATTGAAACCTTGGGCGGCGTCATGACTAAGCTCATCCAAAAGAACACCACCATCCCCACCAAGGCGAGCCAAGTGTTCTCGACGGCTGACGACAACCAGTCCGCCGTCACGATTCATGTCTTGCAGGGTGAGCGCGATATGGCGGGCGGCAATAAGAGCCTAGGGCAGTTCAACCTGACCGACATCCCGCCCGCGCCGCGTGGCATGCCGCAGATTGAAGTGACTTTCGATATCGACGCCAACGGCATTCTGCACGTTTCAGCCAAAGACAAGGCCACGGGCAAAGAAAACAAAATCACCATCAAAGCCAACTCGGGACTGTCTGACGCTGAAATCCAGCGCATGGTGCAAGACGCGGCCACCCACGCGGAAGAGGACAAACGGACGCACGACCTTGTCAACACCCGCAACGAATGCGATGCCATGATTCACGCCACCCGCAAGGCGCTCAAAGAATACGGCGACAAAGTGACGGCGGATGACCGTGCCAAGATTGAAGCCGCCATCAAAGAAGCCGAAGAAGCCCTTAAGAGCGACGATAAAGCCCTTATCGAAGCCAAATCGCAGGCGCTGGCGGCTGCCAGCCAAAAACTGGGTGAGGCCATGTACGCGCAGCACCAGCAATCAGCCGGTGCGCAGCAGCCCGGTGCCCAGCCTGAAGGCGCGGCGGGCGGCGGCGGCGGGAATAGCGGCGGCAGCAAGGCGGCTGAAGCTGACGTGGTTGACGCCGAATTCACCGAAGTGAAGGACAAAAAGTAAAGCCGTGGCGCTCTTTTCCACGGGGTTCTTTCGATAAAGCCTGCACGGGGATGCGCGACATCCCCGTTGCCGCATCTGCGGCAAGCCGGAACCGGAACGAAATATGACCAAAAAAGATTATTACGATGTTCTTGGCGTCAACCGCGATGCGAACGACGACGCCATCAAAAAGGCGTATCGCAAGCTGGCGATGAAATACCATCCAGATCGCAATCCCGACAGCAAAGAAGCCGAGGAGCGGTTCAAGGAAGCCAAGGAAGCCTATGAAGTGCTCTCCGACGTTAAAAAGCGCGATGCCTACGACCGTTTTGGCCACGCGGGCGTCGACCCGTCGATGGGCGCGGCGGGAGGCGGGTTTACCGGGGCGGGATTTGAAGGGTTCGGTGACGCTTTCTCAAATATTTTCGATGACCTTTTTGGCGGCGGCCGTAGCCGCGCCAATGTCTACCGAGGCGCGGACTTACGGTACAACCTTGAAATTACGCTTGAAGAAGCCGCGCGCGGGGCGGAAAAAACCATCAGGATTCCCGCCATCATGGAGTGTGAAACCTGTGGCGGCACGGGCGCGAAAGCAGGGACCAGCGCCACAACCTGCCCAAACTGCGGCGGTTCTGGGCAAATGCGTATCCAGCAAGGTTTTTTCTCGCTCCAACAGCCCTGCCACCGTTGCCACGGCAGCGGGCGCATCATCCAAGACCCTTGCCATGACTGCGGCGGCGCGGGCCGCGTAAAACGCAAAAAAACGCTGGAAGTCAAAATTCCCGCCGGTATCGATGAAGGGATGCGCCTACGTCACGCGGGTCACGGCGAGCCGGGCGTAGGCGGCGGGCCTCCCGGCGATTTGTATGTAGAAATCCATATCCTCCAGCACTCCGTATTTGAGCGCGAGCACGACGACTTGCACTGCGAAATGCCCATTAGCTTTGTGACGGCAGCGCTAGGGGGAGAAATCGAAATTCCCACACTGGAAGGCATGGCGCGTCTCAAAATCCCGGCAGAAACGCAGAGCGGGAAAGTTTTCCGCCTACGCGGCAAAGGCATCCGCAATGTCCGTTCACTAGCTCGCGGTGATTTGCTCTGCCATGTTCTAGTTGAGACGCCTATCCACCTAAATGAGCGTCAACGCGAATTGCTAAGAGAATTTGAAGAAGTCTCCCGCGACAACGTTGACCGTCACAATCCCAAAGCCAAATCGTGGATGGATAAAGTACGGGATTTTTTTGGGACGTGATGGCGTTTCATTTCTCCGTGTCATTCTGGCGAATGCAAGAATTCAAAACGGCTGTCTGGATTCCGGCATAAAGCCGGAATGACGGCTGTTTGTTTATATAAACATCCTTTTAAGCAGTGTTTTTCTTATGTTTTTGAGTTCTGGGCGATGAAGGGGAATTAGGCGGTGAGTATGGCGAAAAATGCGCTGATTAGAATACTAAGCTATTCATTTGCGTCATCCTTTGGTTCATAGAAATAATCGATTTGTTTATATGCTGTAAATGAGGAAAGCGACTTACGTCGTGCCAAACGTTCTTTTGCTTCTAGCATGATTTCGTTGATTTTGCGTTCAAGTTCCGCTTTGGGCGGAAGAACAGTCCAATATTCTGCAACGGCAATGCCAGCTTTGTCGAGTTCAAGAAGCTCAATCTGATCGCGGCTTGCTTTTGTACAAAGAAGTAAGCCGATAGGAGCGTTCTCGTCTTTCCTTCGTTCATAGCGATTAAGCCATTTCAGGTACATTTCCATCTGTCCTTTATATTCCGCTTTGAATTTGCCGATTTTTAATTCAATAACGATTAGCCGTTTCAGGTCTCGATGATAGAACAGAAGATCTGGATAGAAATCTTCTCCATCGAATGTGAATCTTTTTTGCCGACCGACAAAAGTAAGACCATGCCCGAATTCCATGATAAAAGCCCCGAGTTCTGTCAATATGGCTTTTTCTAAGTCGGTTTCTTTGAAATTTTCTTTCAATCCGAGCGTGTCAAGAATATATGGATCCTTGAAAACATTGAATGGTATTGATGATTCGTCAGTCAGATTTGAATTGGCAATTTCACGCCGCTCATATGCCCTGCGGTCAATTTGATGTCGTAATTCACGTTTTCCCAAGCGACGTACCGCAGCATCGTTGGCATAATACATAAATGCTTCATCGGATTTTAGAGGCAACAATTCAGTGAAATGCGACCAACTTAATTGTTGCGCCAGCGGCGCAACAATTTCGATTTCAGGAAATCTTGCGGCAAACTGCATCATGCGACGTACATTTGTGTAATCGAAGCTGTTCCCGTATTTTTCTTGTAGTTGTCGCGCCAGTGTCGCAACAATTCGTTTGCCGTATTCGGCGCGTTCGCCGCCGAGTAAAGTTGAGTTAATGTGATGCCCAATTTCCCAATACATTAACGTGACTTCGCGGTTTGCATAGGCTCCAGCACGGGCTTTGCGGTGGTCGATGATAGCGGCGACGCGGTCGTACAAAGTGGCCTCGTCAATATTGCTCGTATCACTCACGGCTACTTTTGCGCCCTTTTTGGTAATTTCCGAGGAATTTCTGGTTATGGGTTCCTTTTGTTTCATTTATCTACTCTCCTGCCTTCGTCCAAATTCTTGAAGCGGGTTTTCTACGCCGCTTGAGGCGGTGTTTCCCCGGGGTGCCCTTTTACATCTAGTTCCTGCCTCGCGTGCGTGAGTGCCGCGCCGAGGTTGGCGTAAATGTTTTCTTTTCCCAGCACATCCAAAAAGCCTGAACGCAGGATGATGGATTTGGGTTGTTTATTGAGGCCGCACAGCAGGAGTTTGGCGCCTTCTTTTTGTAAGTTCCGGTGCAGGGTTTGCAGTATTTCTAAACCTGTGGGGTCGATATTGATGGCCTTGTCTAAGTCCAGAATGACCATCTTGGGCAGCGTTTCTTGGGCCAGTAGCAAATCTTCCATTTTGTTGGCGACCCCGAAGAAGAGCGTGCCAATAATCCGATAAGCCCGCACATGCGCTTCCGCATCTGCCGTCCCTGATACAACGGGTTCAATTCGCGTGAGTTTAGCCATGTGGTAGATGAAGAAAAGGCTGGCTAATCCCATGCCGATTTCAACGGCTAACGTGAGGTCAAAAATGATGGTGATTAAGAACGTGCCAAGCAATTTGGCGCGGTAGGTGTTTGGGAAACGTTTGAGTTCTCGCGGCGCGAGCGCGTGCCAGTCGCCCATGTTGATGGCGACGACCACGACGATGGCAGAGAGCGTTGCCAGCGGGATGAAGTTGGCCAGCGGCGCGAGCACGAGCACGATGCCCAGTAGCACGACAGCATGAATAATGCCGGCAATAGGGGTACGCCCGCCGCTGCGGACGTTGGTCGCGGTACGGGCAATGGCGCCCGTCGCGGCAAACCCGCCGAAGAGAGGGGCGATAAAATTGGCGATGCCTTGCGCCATTAATTCTTGGTTGGGATTGTGGCGGTCATCAATCATGCCGTCGGCTACACGGGCAGAAAGCAGCGATTCGATAGCGCCGAGCAGTGCGATGGTGAGCGCGGGGGCAAAAAGTTTGCCTAGGTTTTCTAGCGTTAGGCCGGGTAGCCCGATGGCGGGGAGTTGTTGCGGAATGCCGTTGAAGCGTGAGCCGATAGTGGCAATCCATTGGCCGGATTCAAGATGCGTTCCAGAGAGGGCGACTAGAGTTTCTGCCACAGCATTGGCGGCGGTAAAGAGGATGAGCACCACAAGCGGCCCCGGCAGCCGCCGCATCCAGTGAACTTTGAGGGACATCCGGTTCCATGTCAGCAGCGATGCGAGCGATGCGGCGGAAACCAGCACGGTAGGCCAATGCAGGTTGGGCAGGGCGGCGTAGAGCGTCTTGACCTTGGCAAAAAACTCGCCGGGCAGGTTATCAATGGGCAGGCCAAGGAAGTCTTTAATTTGCGAAATAAAAATAACAACGGCAATGCCGCTGGTAAACCCGATGACCACAGAGCGCGGGATGAAACGAATCATCCCGCCAAGGCGCAATGCGCCTAGCGCAAAAAGCATCAGGCCCGACATCATGGTAGCGATGAGCAGGTCATGGACGCCTAGCGTGGCAACGATGCCGTAAACAATGGGAATGAATGCGCCGGTGGGTCCGCCAATCTGGACTTTTGACCCGCCTAGCAGTGAGATGAGAAATCCCGCGATGATGGCCGTCCAAATACCCGCGCTAGGAGACATCCCGCTGGCGATAGCAAAAGCCATTGCCAGCGGAAGCGCCAGTACCCCCACGGTGACGCCGGCGGAGGCGTCCTGAAAAAACATATCGCGGTTGTAGCCGTGCAGGGTGTCGAGTAATTTTGGGCGGAAAACACGGCGGAAGCCGTGCAGGGTATCGAATACCTGTTGGGGGACGGTGAATTTCATAAGATGGACCGCACTTTATTTTGTAATGGGCGAGGCGTTGCGTAACCGCGTATTCTGCATTGAATTTGCCCGTTTGTTGCGATGCAACGTTACAAAATGTGTCTTAGTAATACCTTTGCTGTGCTGTTTTTTGTTTCTTGTTTCTAACCAGATAACACGCCGCCGCTGGTTGCCGATTGAATTTATATAAACGTTTTGAGAGTGGTATTCCAAAAACGTTTGGTAGATAATTATGCGTTTTTTTATCACATGTTCTTGGAGGGAGCCAAAATGCGTCAAGAAAAAAGTGAAGTTGTCATTATCGGCGCGGGGCCTTCCGGCGCTGTAGCGGCGGGGCTTTTGCGGAAAGCGGGGCGGACCGTCACGATACTCGAAAAAGAGGCTTTTCCGCGTTTCGTCATTGGCGAGAGCTTGTTGCCGCAGAGTATGGAATTTATTGAAGCGGCCGGTATGTTGCGGGATGTGGTCGAAGCCGGTTTTCAGTTTAAGAATGGCGCGGCTTTCGCATGCGGAAATCAATATGCCTGTTTTGATTTCCGGGATAAATTTTCTCCCGGGTGGGGGACAACCTATCAAGTACAGCGCGGCCCTTTTGACAAAGTGCTTGCCGACGCGGCACAGCGTATGGGGGCGGATGTCCGCTATAACCACGAAGTCACGGCTATTGATGTGGAAGGCGAGAAGCCTGTTGTCACCGTGCGGCCTAAGGACGGTGAGCCATACCAGATAACAGGGGAATTTTTGCTTGATGCAAGCGGTTATGGGCGCGTCTTGCCCCGGTTGCTTGACCTTGAAGCGCCTTCGGGCCTGCCGGTACGTCAGGCGATTTTTACGCATATCGAGGACCGCATTGCACGGAATGCCGTTGCGGAGTTTGACCGCAATAAAATCCTAATTTCTGTCCCGCCGGATGAAACCGATGTCTGGTTCTGGCTCATCCCGTTTTCAAATGGGCGTTCATCAATTGGCGTGGTGGGGCGGAAGGAGCAATTTGATTCCCGCGACGACAGAACGCAGTTGCTTGACCGCGTCTCGCGTACTCCCAATTTGGCGGCATTGCTTGAAAACGCTGTGTGGGATACGCCGGTGCGTCATATTGTGGGTTATTCCGCTAACGTCAAGGCGCTTTATGGGCGCAATTTTGCGCTTCTTGGCAATACAACTGAATTTCTCGACCCCGTGTTTTCTTCTGGCGTCACGATTGCGTTCAAATCCTCTGACCTCGCGGTCAAGGCGCTTTTGAAGCAACTCGATGGTGAGCCGGTTGATTGGCAGCAGGAATACGCTAAACCGCTGATGGTCGGGGTTGAGGCTTTCCGTTCCTTTGTTACCTCTTGGTATGACCGGCGTCTACAAGAACTCATTTTCTTGCCCGGTAAGAAACCAGAAGTCACGCGCATGATTTCAGCCGTGCTGGCGGGCTATGCTTGGGACGAGAAAAATCCCTTTGTTTCCAAGCCGGAGCGCCGTCTGGTTTCTGTGAAAGCGGCATGCGAACTGGCAGCCTGATGCGGCGTAGCCTGTTTGCCAGCATTGCTTGTGTTTGTTTTGCGTTAAGCCTTGGCGCCTGCGGTTTGCTGGCGCCAAGGCAGGCGTTTTTGACAGAACCGCTCCAAGTCGCGCCAGCGGCGCTGGGGGAACGCACGGTTGAGCAACGCTTGCTTATCCGCTGGCCGGGGGGCGAGCGGGTGATGGATGCTGTGCTAGAAATAACCCCGGAGCATCTGCGGCTTGTCATGCTGGCCTTTGGGATGCGCTTGGCGAGCCTCGAATATAATGGCGTTACACTCACTGAACAGCGTTTTGTGCCTCATGCGCCGGAGGGCAAACGCATCCTGAATGATTTTTTGGTGATTGCCGCGCCGCTGGAAAATTTGCGTCGTGCTTTGCCGCCCGGCGCAAGCGTGGTTGAAACGTTTGCGGAGGGGAAATTAAGGCGCGAAATTTTTTTTGATGGCGTAGCAAAAATCGTAGTGGATTTTGAAACGTCCTCAGTCTGGCAGGGAAAAGTCCGGTTCAAGAATATTGACGGGGGCTATGAGCTTATTTTGGAGTCACATGAAATTTGAATCTTCACCGATATACCTTCATTCCCCGGGAATTTTGTGCGCATTGGGGGATGACCTGCCTAGTCTCCGTGAGACGCTGTTTGGCGGTAGCAGCCCCGGCATGTGCATGAGCGATGCTTACAGCCCGGGGCGTCCGCTCTATCTTGGCAGGGTGGATGCGGCGCTGCCGGACGTTGGGTTTTTGCCTATTGAAGCCCGTTCGCGCAACAATGCGTTAGTGCTTGCCGCGTTTCAGCGCATTGAGCCGGTTTATCGCCGATTGGCGGCCGGGATACCGGCATCTAGGATTGCGGTCATTATCGCAACCAGCACTTCCGGCATGTTTGAAGCGGAAAGCGCGGTGAGGTTTCGCAAAGAAGCCGGGCACTTTCCACAGAATTTCCATTACCTGCAACAAGAATTAGGTTCTCCCGCGCATATGCTGGCTAGAACGCTGTGCGCGGCGGGGCCTACCTACGGTATTTCAACCGCTTGCACGTCCAGTGCTAAAGCACTGGTCTCCGCCGCCCGGCTTTTGAAGGCGGATATGGCTGACATTGTGATAGCCGGAGGGGTGGATACCCTCACGCGCTTTACGGTTGCGGGGTTTTCGTCGTTGGAATCCGTGTCTGCCGAACCGTGCCTGCCGTTCTCCAAAAACCGCAAGGGCATCAATATTGGCGAAGCGGGCGCGCTTTTTCTGCTCACAAGAGAAAAACCTACGGATACCCCGCCGATTTGTTTGGCGGGCTGGGGAGAGAGTTCGGACGGCTACCATATTTCTGCCCCCGACCCAACGGGGGAAGGCGCGAAACTGGCCATCCATGCGGCGCTAGAACGTGCGCGGATACCCGCTTCTGCCGTGGGCTACGTTAATCTGCACGGTACGGCCACCAAGCAAAATGACGCGATGGAAAGCCGTGTTATGGCCGCGTTATTTCCCGGTGTGCCCATGAGTTCAACCAAACCGCTTACCGGACACACGCTCGGTGCTGCGGGGGCGATGGAAGCGGCTATTTGCTGGCTCGCCCTCACTGATGAGGGGCACCGTCTTCCGCCGCACCTTTGGGACGGCGAGCAAGACCCTGACGACCCGCCGCTGAACTTGGCCAAAATAGGAAATCAAACCGCTGTGCCGTTAGAATATGCGCTTTCTACTTCTTTTGCGTTTGGTGGCAGCAATGCTTGCCTAATATTGAAACGAGAAATAGCAGCATGAATCAAGAATACTTGCCTATTCATGAATACCTGCCGCACCGGGGGCACATGCTTCTGTTGGAGCGTGTGCTCGACATCGGAGAAGGACACGCTACTTGTGAACTAACCTTGCGGGCGGACAGTTCTTTCTGCCGTGACGGGCGTGTGCCTGCCTATGTGGGTATTGAGTACATGGCTCAAGCCGGGGGCGTACTGATTGGCGCACGGGCGCTTGCCGCGAATACTTCCCCTAAAATTTGTTATCTGGTTTCGGTACGTAAGTTTTCGAGCCATGTCGACGGGTTTGATGTCGGGACAACGCTCACCGTCAAAGCGGTTGAAACCTTGCGTGACGACGAGAACGGCGTGGGCGTGATGCGGTGTTCGATTTATCATCCCGCTGATGTTTTGCTTGTGACGGCCCAACTGACTGCCTATATGCCCAAAAAACTCAACACCTAAACACACACTTCCTAAAAACATGAACAACACAACATCCCAACAGCCCAAAAGCGTTCTTGTCACGGGAGCCTCCCAAGGTATCGGTGAAGCTATTGCACGGCGGCTGGCGGCGGACGGTTTTTTGCCCGTCCTGCATTGCCGTAGCCAGCGCGAACGCACAGAACGTTTAGCCAAAGAACTTGCGCCTATCGTGGGCATTGAGCCGCTTCGGGTCCTCCAGTTTGATGTTGCCGACCGTGCGGCCGCGAGTGCCGCGCTGGGGGCGGACATCGAAAAAAACGGCGTGTATTACGGCGTGGTCTGCAACGCCGGCATCGTTGCCGACAATGCTTTTCCCGCTATGACCGATGATGAGTGGGACAGTGTGCTGACCGTTAATCTTGATGGTTTCTACAATGTCCTGCGTCCACTTGTCCTGCCGATGGTGCAAGCAAGACGCCCGGGGCGCATTATTACGCTTTCGTCGTATTCTGGGCAGGTAGGCAACCGGGGGCAAGTTAACTATAGCGCCGCCAAAGCGGGCATTATCGGCGCAACCAAAGCACTTGCCATCGAACTCGCCAAGCGGCGAATTACCGTTAATTGCGTTGCGCCGGGCCTCATTGAAACCGAAATGGTTGAGCCGGATGTGATGGAGCGTCTGTTGCCCGCGATTCCCGCCCAAAGAGCCGGTAAGCCCGAAGAAGTTGCTGCGGTTATCAGTTTTTTGCTATCAGATGATGCCGCGTACATCACGCGGCAAGTTATTGCCGTCAACGGGGGCATGTCGTGAATCGCGCATCAGAAAAAAGGAGAGTCGTCGTCACAGGCGTGAGTGGGCTGACGCCCCTTGGCAACCAGTGGGACGGTATCGAAACACGTCTGCGGGCACGGAAGAATGCCGTGCGTTTTATCGAGGAATGGCGGGATGTTGTGGGTCTGCGCGCGTGCTTGGGGGCACCGGCGGAGGAATTTTCATTACCGCCTGAACGTTATAACCGTAAAACAACCCGCAGCATGGGGCGCGTGGCGATTCTGGCTTGTCGGGCGAGCGAGCTTGCGTTAGCTGATGCCGGGCTTTTGGAGGACAAAGCCCTTTTGGCTTCCGGCCGCGTAGGCGTGGCCTATGGTTCTTCAACCGGCGCGATGGACGCGACCGCCGAATTTGGCCGCCTCATCGATACGCACAACGTGGGTTCGCTCACTGCCAATAGCTACATACGCATGATGGCGCATACCACGCCGGCCAACATTGCCGTGCTGTTTGGCCTAACGGGGCGCATCATCACCACGTCCAGTGCTTGCACGTCTGGGAGCCAAGGTATTGGCTATGCCTATGAGTCCATTTTGGCGAATCATGTGGATGTAATGGTTGCCGGCGGTGCTGATGAACTGGAGGTAGGCGTACTGGCCGTATTCGATACCCTCTTTGCCGCCAGCCCGCTCAACGATAAGCCGCACCTCACGCCCCGCCCCTTTGACCGTGACCGTGATGGCCTTGTGGTGGGTGAAGGCGCCGCTACGCTCATTCTTGAAGAGTATGAACATGCCCGCGCCCGGGGCGCGAAAATTTATGCGGAACTCGTGGGTTTTGGTACCAATGGCGATGGTACGCACGTTACCCAGCCGCGTGCCGATACCCAAGCGATTGCGATGAAACTGGCGCTAGCCGATGCGGGCCTGCCTCCCGAGGCGATTGGGTACGTAAATGCCCACGGTACCGCGACTGACGTAGGCGATGTTTCGGAGAGCCAAGCCACCTACGAAGTATTTGGCTCCCGGATCCCAATCAGTTCGCTGAAAAGCTATATCGGCCATACCTTGGGCGCATCGGGTTCCATTGAAGCGTGGTGGTCCATTGAAATGATGCGGCGCAATTGGTTTGCCCCCACCATCAACCTTGAAAATGTCGACCCGCGCTGTGCCGAGTTGGCCTACATCATGGGGGAAGGGCTTGGCTTGGAATGCGAATACGTAATGAGCAACAATTTCGCGTTTGGCGGTATCAATACTTCCCTCATTTTCCGCCGTATGCCGTAAAGGTTTCATGAGCGGGGAAGGGCGGCCTATCCTTCAGCTTTGCCACGGCTATTACGGGCCGTTTCTGGATTGCGCACGGCAGTACGCACGGCTGTTCCGGGGAACGCCTCATCAGGTTGTCACTGTCCAGCTCATCGACCAGCCGGACGAAAAAGTCATCCAGACACTCGCGCCGGACGAAGTCATTTTTCTTGGTCACGAGAGCGAGGCCATGAGCGGCCTCAAGTGGAAGGTTATCCGGGAAGTCCGCCGTATCGCGGCTTCGCGTGATTTCTGCCTTTGTATCGCGCAGCGTTTCAAATCCATGTACACCGGGTTGCTTGCCACGGATTTGCCTGTTATCGGGGTGCACCACACTTTTGGGGATTATCGGCGGCTTGGGCGGCGGCTATTTGCGAGTGCGTTCAAAAAACGTCTGCGTCTTTTGGGGGTTTCGGATGCCATACAGCAAGACATCCGCGCTGCCCTGCCCGCATGGCCCGCTTCCCGTATCGCAACGCTCTATAACAGAATTGATGTCGATGCGGTACAAAGCCGTTTAATTTCTCGTGAAACTGCCCGTGCCGCATTAGGTTTACCGCTTGATTCATGGGTTGTGGGCAACGTCGGGCGGCTGCATCCCGACAAAGACCAAGCCACGCTCATCCGTGCCTTTGCTCTGGCACGTCCTAGCCTCCCTTCTCAAAGTGTGCTGGCTATTATGGGAAGCGGCCGCTTAGAAAACGCGCTCAAAGCGTTGGCAAATGAACTGGGCGTGATCGATGGCATCCGTTTTTTAGGCCAAGTCGAGGAAGGGCGGCGCTATTTCAAGGCGTTTGACGTGTTCGCGCTGTCTTCAGACAGAGAGCCGTTTGGCATGGTGCTGTTAGAAGCCCTCGCCGCCCACCTGCCCGTTGTGTGCAGCGACTGCGGCGGCGGGCGCGAGGTCGTGGCGGAAATCGGTGATTTATTTCCATTTGGAAATGCCGAAGCTCTGGCGCAATGCCTCATCCGTCTTGCAGGACGGAAAATGCCAGCAGATTATCCAGAACGCGTCCAGCGCCATCTGCGGGAAAAATTTTCTGACGAAGCGGCTCAAAAAGCGTTTTGGGAATTGCCGATGGTGCGTGAGATTTTGGCGTAATTTTCAAATTCATCTGCATATGCTATAAGATTTATTCTGTTATACTATCCGCCCAATTTCCATTCATTCTGCCATATGGCCAAACCCAAGACTCCTACTTACGACACCAGCTACAAGTTGCTTTTTTCCTGCCCAGAACTGGTGCGAGACATGCTGATAGGGTACGTTCCGGGAGAATGGCTGGCTCATGCCGACTTCAATACGCTGACCCGTATCAATGCCAGTTACGTCACCCGCAGTAACAAACAGCGCCATGACGACATGGTATGGCGTCTTGACGTTGGCGGACAAAGCCTGTGGGTGTATATCCTCCTTGAGTTCCAGAGCGAGCCGTATCCTTGGATGGCCGTGCGTATGATGCAGTATGTCAGCTTGCTAGCGGAGCAGATTATCAAAGAAGATAAACTGCCGTCAGGCCGTCTGCCGCCGGTGCTACCTATTGTGCTATATAACGGCCAGACAGCTTGGAATGCGCCTGTTGACGTGGCCGACTGCTTCCACGCACTACCCGGCGAAATGAAAGCCTATCAGCCTACGCTACGTTACATCCTGATTGACGAACTGCGCCTAAAGCAGCCCGCTTTTGGGGAAGCCATCAACCTTGCCGGAGCCGCTTTCGCAATGGAAGCCAGCGACCCCGACGGCGTTGTTTCAGTTGTGCACGCCCTTCATAAAACGCTACTCGCCCCGGAGACACACCCTCTCCGGGAGGTGTTCTCACAATGGATTAAAGCACTCTTGATGCGCCGCGCCACAGATTCTATGATAGAAGAGATTGCCGCCATCAAAGACATTTTCGAGGAAATCGACATGCTGACAGGAAACCGTGAAACTTGGTTCGCCAAGGATATTGAGAAGAGCTTCATGCAAGGTATGGAAAAGGGCATGGAAAAGGGCAGGGAAGAGGCTCTGCTTTCTGTTGCCCGTAACATGCTGCATGCCGGAAAGCCGTGCGCGGACATTGCCCAAGCCACGGGGCTACCGCTTAAAACGATTCAGTCTTTAATGCACTGACTAATGTTTGCTCTGTGCCTTCCCGCGCCCCTGTCTTCAGGGGCGCGGTTTTGTGTAGTTGCGGAGTTTTGCTTGCCCCTTTCTAAAGCGTTTTAGCCGATGGCATCCAATAAGCTAGGGATTATAAATGTGCTCGCCGATACGGTGTGAGATTATGGCGTGATGAAAATTCTTTTTCTTGTGCAGAATGAGCAACGGGTTATATTAGACCGTCTTTATGACGGTATTGCTTGCGCTACCGATTGCGATTTGCGTTGGCTTTCAAGCAAAGAACAGGCCAATTTGAGGCGTTATTTTCACGAGAAAGTAAAACCTGAATTGTATGAACGTATTGTGTTGTTTTTACGTAGCAAAAAAATGTTTCGGCAGACTTTGTTTATCCGAAGCATTCCTAATCTTGTTCTGCTTGAACACGATGCTTGGATGAATTATTACCCATCCAAATATCAAGGAAAATACAGCGCGTATTACCGTCGGCTCCCAGCTGTCCGTGTAGTTTCATCGGGTTTTCAAATTACTGAAAAATTGCGGGATGATATTGCCATTGCTGGATAATCGTTAGTTGAATGCAAATATTGTTTTGATTACTTGTGTGTGCTCGAATTGCCGAAGCATTACGCCCACCGCTTAAAGCAAACCCCGTGCCGGGGGTGTTTGAAAAATTACGTCTTGCCTTGCCCAACACCGGAAGAAACCAAAAGATTTTTGCTTTCTTGTTGTTGCGCTGCCGAAAGTGAGGCAAAAAGCAAGATTATTGGAATCCAAGTGATGAACCAACGTTCATCAGGACGTGTGAGTATATAGCTACTTTCTGTTAGACCACTACCAATGCCGAAAACTAGCCATGTGGATGTGATGAGCACATTTTTGTTAGATCGGTATTTCCAAGCAAAGTGCAAAGAAAATCCATAGATTGCAAGCCAGAGAAAAAGTCCGACGAACCCGCCTAAGTAGAGTACCATTAGTTCTACATTATGCGGATCATACCAAATGAATTCTTGGTATTTCATAATAAATGGTGTTTTAGCCCCATGCCCAAACCACGGCGCTTCCAGTATTTGTTTGACGGCATATTCCCATATTTCAGGTCGATATGAAAATCCTGCCCAAATATTAAAGTGACTGAATATGATGTATTGCAAAAATATAAATATTAACACTAGTCCGAGACATAAAAATCCATGCCAATATTTATTCATCGTTAACAGTAACCAAATAGAAACTAAGCCTAAAGCGAGGAAGGGAGTTCGAGATCCCGTTGCTAATAACAAGATGGTAAGACTGGAAGTATTTACAAAATATATAATAGATGTCTTTCGGTTTGATAAAAAAAATTGCGTTAACCAATATGTTGTAAAAGCACCGTAAACATGAGCAGTTAACAGTGGATTATATAAGATACCATAGCCCTTAAAACGTAATTCAGTATTATCAGTAATGTTGTTATAAAAGGAGTAAAGCAGAGAAAAAACCGCAGTTATCACGGCTACTATGCCCGCACTATAAATTGCTATCTCAAATTTACGTTCATTATGTAACGTAAGCAGAGATGTTCCCAACATAGTGAAAATAAGAAAGAAAGAAACTCTGATGCTTCTAATATGGAAACGACTATGGTCTGTTTTGGACCATAAAATAGAAAATAACATATATACGATGAACAAAATGAAAAAAATGAAAATAGGGGATTTTACAAGCGAGGTTAGTTGATGTCGGTGAATTATTATTGTAATAAAAGATGCTAAGACAAATACAAAGGAAAAAATAGAATAATATAAGTCATAATCCCATAGCCAGAATATTCCACTGAGTAATAAAAACAAACCTAAAGATAATATATATTCAGAGAGGAAAAAATAATTGCGTTTAATCATGAAAGAAAGTTCCACCAATGCACCGAATGAATCGCCGTAAAATCTTAAAATTCCAATAACGGAGCGGTAATTGAGCAGTTAATTGTCGTGCAAATTTAGGATTTTCTTTAAAGTTTTTTGAGAAATAAAGTTTGATAACTTGTGCACAAACACGTTCATAGGCAGGGTGATTATTATATTCACGGTATATTGACAGTATTGATTCAACCATAAAAGGATGATTATGAATTGTGTTTGTGTTGTGTATTCGGTAGCGTGAAAACAATAGGGGTAATCTATCAAGCGAATAACCAAGATGTGTAATTTTGAGCCAAATATATAAATCTTCTAACCGAATATTAGGATGGAAACCACCTGCTTCTTGAATGGCAGTCTTTCGATACATTTGGGTTGCAATTGGAGGAATACGTTTTGTGTTTGGAAGATGTTGTATAAACACATCATCAAAACAAAGTTGATATGTGCTGGCGATAATTTCTGGCTGCTTGGGTAATGGATTGCTGGCGTTGTCAATGTATTCAGCGTCTCCACCTACAATACCTGTCTGCGGATGTTTTGCGAGATAGGCCACTTGCGCTGTTATACGCTTCGGCAACATCACATCGTCTGAACCTAAAAAAACAATGAAGTCACCCCGTGCGCGGGCAAGGGCTTCATTATAGGTTTTGGTAAGCCCTTGGTTAGGCTGTGTGCGGAAGTCAAAACCATGTGCATCAGCTAAAGGACGGATACGCGCCACGCTGTCGTCGCTGGAGCCATCATCGATAACAAGCAATTCGAGTTGGGGGTAGTCCTGTGCCAATACACTTTTGATAGCTTCTTCCACGTAAGGAGCGTGGTTATAGCAACTGATGATGACCGTGACGAGGGGCTGGCTAGCAGTCATGTTATTTCCCTAAATCCTTGTACGCTGATTTGCCAATTCGCTTTTTGCGCTAACGTTTGAATGGTTTCCGCAGAAGGGGCGGGTTGATTCGCCCAGTTACGTTTCCAAACAAAGAAGTGTAGATAAGGAAATTCCCTTTGGCCGTCTATATTGTTTGTTAACCGTCCTTCTTTCCAGAACCAGTGCGATGGGAAATTTTTGCTGCCATCTATCCAGTTAATTTTTGCGTTGGGAGTGCTAAACGCTTCTTGAAAAAAACTTTTACGCCGTAGTGGGTTGAATAGCCCTACAAAATTGAAAAGAGGTTTTGGAAAGTTCTTTCTCCAGAGAAAGAGACGTGAAAATGCGCCTTCATCAATGGCTTGGTGTTGTGGGTGGCAAAATAAGTTTTGCCAATTTGGTATTTTTTTGAAAAGGTTGTTCATATGTGGGCTATTGCGAATTAAACAGAGATGCCCAGAAACTCGGCGAGCGTGATTTGAAATTAAATCGTACCGTTGTAGCCGTTCTTCAGTGAAATATTCACGTAATTTTCCATAAACGAGGTCAATATCACCAAATCCCCAGAAATTGTATTTTTCTATTACATCTTCATGGATAAATCCGTAAGCGGGTTTGATGTCACAAAGTTTATAGGGGTTGGGGGGGCGAAAATCTATCCCAAGTTTGTTTGACACTTGGGATAGATAATCTTCGTAACGGATAGGCTGTATGCGTATATTGTTTGGCAGATTATCCAATGGTTCGCAATCGCTGAAAAAATGCCAGTGAATGTCTGGGTTTTTTCGACAGCTTTCTAGGAAAAAAGGCATCCAGAACGGCCACCGTCCGAAGTAGGGGATTAACAGGCATATGGAGGAATGACTGCTCATTATGGACTTATGATTCGCTTCTCTGCCGCCAGTTCTCTAATACCGCTTCAAATCGGCTTGTGTAGCCAAGCACGTCAGGATAAACGCGGACGCGGGCAATCATGCCGAAAACGATTTGCATGTCTGCGACAACGGTGGCGTCAACGGCCCAGAGGCTGGTGATGTCAAAATGGCCGCAGTTCACAGAGTCCCACCAAGCCAGCAGAAAGTCCGCGACAATCATGCTTTGGTGGGTGCTGCCTTGGCTCATGCTGCCTTCGGGGTTGTTTTGGACTGCAATATCTAGCAGCCGTTCGAGCGCCAGAATTTCTTTAGGGCTTAATTCTGGTACGTCGGGGGTGGTGATGATTTCCATTGTTTTATTTCTCTCGGGTTTATTCGCCGCGCATCTGCGGGAAAAGGATTACGTCCCGGATAGCAGGACTGTTAGTGAGGAGCATCGCTAGACGGTCGATGCCAATGCCGCAGCCGCCGGTGGGGGGGAGGCCGAATTCGAGGGCGCGGATATAGTCTGCGTCATAGTACATGGCTTCTTCGTCGCCGGCTTCTTTGGCCGCCGCTTGGGCGCGGAAGCGGTTGGCTTGGTCTTCGGGGTCATTCAATTCGGAAAAACCGTTGGCAATTTCGCGTCCCGCGATGAAAAGTTCAAAGCGTTCGGTGATTTCGGGATTGTGGTCGGAGGCGCGTGCCAGCGGCGAGACTTCGACCGGGTAGTCGATAATGTAGGTGGGTTCCCACAGTTCGGCTTCGGTTGAGGCTTCAAATAGCTGGAGTTGTAGGCTGCCTAAGCCGCCGGGTTTGATTGGTTCGCCAAAGTCCCGGATTTTCTGCGCAAGCCATGCCGCATCGTTGAGTTGCGCTTCGGTGAAACCGGGATGGTATTTGCGGATGGCGCCGGTGATGGTGAGCCGGGCAAAAGGGGCGGAGAAATCGAGCGTGCGCCCTTGATAGTTGAAAGTTTCCGTGCCCAGCGCCTCGCGGGCGGCATGGCGGATGAGACCTTCGGTGAAATCCATGAGGGCGCGGTAGTTTGAGTAGGCTTCGTAGAATTCCATCATGGTGAACTCGGGGTTGTGCCGGGGCGACAAGCCTTCGTTCCTGAAATTGCGGTTGACTTCAAATACTTTCTCAAAGCCGCCTACTACAAGCCGTTTGAGGTAAAGCTCTGGCGCGATGCGTAGGTACAGGGGCATGTCCAGCGCGTTGTGATGGGTGACGAACGGTTTTGCGGCGGCCCCGCCGGGGATGGGGTGCATCATCGGCGTTTCGACTTCCAGAAAGCCGTGGCCGCACATGTAGTTGCGGATGGACAGGATGAGTCGGCTTCGCGCAACAAAAGTAAAGCGTGATTCTTCGTTGACAATGAGGTCAACGTAACGCTGCCGATATTTAGATTCAATATCTGCCAGACCGTGAAATTTGTCCGGTAAAGGGCGCAGGCTCTTGGTGAGTAGCTGTAGCGTTTCGGCTTTGACGGTGAGTTCGCCGGTTTTGGTTTTGAAGAGTGTGCCGACGCACCCGATGATGTCCCCAATGTCCCAGCGTTTGAAGTCGGTGTAGACTGCTTCTCCAACGGTGTCTCGCGTGACGTAAAGCTGAAGCCGGCCTGATAAATCTTGGATGGTAACGAAACTTGCTTTGCCCATGACGCGCTTAAGCATAATGCGTCCGGCTACTTTGACTTCGATAGGCGTTGTTTCAAGGGCTTCGGTATTTTTGTTGCTGTATAGCTCGTCGAGTTTTCCGGCAGTGTTCTCGCGTGAAAAGCCGTTGGGGTACGCCCGCCCGGTGGTGCGCCATTGAGCCAGTTTTTCGCGGCGCTCGGCGATGATGTGGTTTTCGTCGCGTGGCGGGTTGGCGTCGTTGTGTTCGGTCATGGTGTTTGTTTGCGTAAAACTACAATTGTCGCAGACATACGCGATAGGAACAAACCGGAGCGGCTGTTTTAGGCAGATTTATTGTTTGTAGATTGTCCCGGCCCCGGGCAGGGGGCTTGAGTTCATACATGAAGCATGGGTCGGGGAATGAAGATGGAAGTTGAAGATAGCGGTATTGAACGGGTCAAAAAGCCCGCTAGGCGGCCTTGGGGCAAAGAAGTATTGGCCCGAATGCGGAAGTTGTTGCCAACCCCGTCGCCACAGCCTGTTTTTTTTGAGGTCCGTAACGTTTCGGCGAAGCCTAGGCTGTTCCGGGAATTTCGTTTTTCCGAAGGGCTGACGCGCTATGTGATGGCTGAGTCGCTGTGGCAGGATTTTGAGGCGTTTTACCAATCAAAGCAGCCGTTCTCTTGGTGGCTCATCACGGGCAGGGCCGGGTCGGGAAAAAGCCGTCTGGCGCTTGAATTTTGTCAGGCGCTGGAAACGGGCTACGCAGGTTTTCTTTTGGCAGGCGGCAAAGAGCCGGTTGGGGTGGCGCCTGTTGAGGGCGAAGATTTTTCGTACTGGAAAGTAGGTTTTGTGAATCTTGCCAAGACGCCGTTTTCAACTTGGGAAGCATGGCGTCCGGGGGAACATACCCTGCTCGTGTTTGACCGCACAGCCAGAAACTATAACAGCGGTATTTTTTCGGGGCCTCCTTTGGAGGAGGACGGGGGCGTGCCAAGACGTTTTCAGCTTGGCGCGATTCTCAAACTCCTTGCCCAAAAAGCGGTGATGGGGCAATACGGGACGTACCGGGTACGTGTGCTGCTGTTAGAGCGGGAAGCGATGCGGCCAGACGAAAGCGGGCAGGCGCAGGACTGGTACGGGGATTTGCCCACGTTTGCCGCCCAACGGTTCAGAGAATTGCCCACTCCAATGCCGGCAGTGCCGCCAAAAAACCTGTTTGGGATTGCACAGGATATTTGGAAAAAAACCGGGAAGGCCGCAGCTTCTTGCGTGACTTCAGAAGCCTTTTTGGAGAAGCTAAAGTCCATCGACCCCCACTGCACGCCCTTGTTTGCCATGCTGCTGGCTACAGCCGTGGCGGATGGCCACGAAATTGGGACTTTGAACCGAGGCGCTGTGCTGAACTGTGCGTTTCTGTCAGAGTTCGGGCCAGCAGGGCGATTCTCCAGTATGACAAGTCCGCCTTCGGTTATTAGGGCACTCGCCATCTCAACTCTGACGGGAGGGCATCTGGGAGTCTGCGAGCTTGGTGAAAACCATGTTTTGTGGAATTCCGGCTTAGGGCGGTCCGACCCGCCGTGGCGATTCCGTCCTTGGCCGATTGAGCCTAATTTGCTAGGTGAATATTCCATCCTGAGCGATGTCTATCGGGAAATCGTCCCCAAAGATGTCAGGATTGGCGACGACGAGATGCGTACCCTCATTTCCAGCGCATGGGAAGCCTGTTCCCCCGAAGTGGCTGATTTTTTTAACCGTTGCGGGCAGGATTTTTACGATTTATCAGGCTGGGTTGAAAAAGTATTCCTAAACGCCCGGCTGGCCGAAATTGATGGCGAGCGTTATGCGCAGACGGCTGTGAACATCCTGTCCCGCCTTGGCAAAGAACAGCTTGAAACGGCCCGCTTGATGGTTAAACATTTGAACGGGCTTGCGCGGTCGGGGATGTTCTGCCTTGAGCGCGCAAAATGCACCGTGCATTTAATCAGTATTCTTTGCGAAGCGGGTATTCTGGATGAGGCATCCCTAGAGTTGCTCGGGATGCGCGTACTGGGGGATTCTGAAGAAATCCAGTCATGCCGCGCCGTGGCTTCGTCCCGGCTGATTGAAGCCTTTTGCAAAGCCGGGGAATTGGTACGGGCGAGGGTGTTGTATGAAGGCGCGTTATCGATATGGCAACCTAAAGAAAACTGGATGCCTAGGGCACGCGCACTGGCGGGGCTAATCAATATTTACGCCAAAGAAGGGGATTTTGGCGAGGCGCGGGAATTGTTCGCGCATTTGGATTTTTGCGGTGATTCAGAAACGGTACGGGCACTGCGTACCAAGTTAGCCGTTAATTTGATTGCCCTGTTTGGCAAAGCGGGGCGCTTGGAGGATGCGCAAGCAATTTTCAGGTGCCTGCAAACGCTCAAAGACAGCCCCGATACCCGCGAAGCAATGGCTAAGGCATCTCGGTTTATCAGTTTTTTTAGTGCGGCACAGCAGGGCGGTGAGAATCGGAAGGCGGGGTAGCTAACGCTAGATATTGTTTGGCCACCTCACACGGTTCCATGTTATCTAACACCTTAGGCTTAATGCCTTTTGGTAGTGTGGCCGCGATACCTTGTGAGATGCGTTCCGCCAGACGGGTGATAAAACTATCAAGTGGCTGGCGCGGGACGATAACCTCGTCCATAAAAAAATCGCGGGAAACTGGGAAATCGGTAACGACAATACCGCATCCCAGGGCACACGCTTCCAAAGCGACGTAAGGCATCGCTTCGGCATCCCATATGGACGGCATGACTAGTAACTTTGCGTTGAGCATCCAAGGGTAAGGGTTCGTCTGAAAGCCCGCGAAATGCACCCTATCCGATACTTTAAGTATGGCCGCTGTCTCGCGTAGTGAAGTTAATTCAGAGCCAGAACCCACATAGCACAAATCAATATCCTCTTTGAGCAATGCAAAGGCTCGCAACAACTCATGGACGCCTTTATCGTTGTTTATGCGCCCGGCGAATAAAATATAGGGGCGGCGGATATTTGGCAGATAGGCTTGGCTTTTTTGCCGGAGGATGTCGGCATCCAATGGATTGAATATAACGTTGGATAGTGTTAGCCCCGCCTGTTTTCCATGTTGGGCAACGATTTGCCCTATTGGAACAATATGATGTGTGTTGTTAACTGTTTGCTGTAATGCTATTTGTTTGTTATTTGATAACCAGTCCGGCGGAATAACATTGTGGAGCACACCGATAATTGGAAATGATTTTAGGCATTCTGGTATTGGGTCTGGCAGGTTTTTGATAATGGCATCGATTCGGTCATGCCAACCAAGACTGGAAAGTATTTTCTGGACACGTGCGTTCAAAACGTTTGCTTCTGCTATTGCGTACCAGTGCGGGAAAATCTTGTGCAATTGCAACCATCTCGCCATGCGCAAATGCGGTGCGCTTCTTGTTTTGTCGGTATAAAACACCCGTCCGGGCGGATGTACCTCTGTTGGGGCGCTAGTGACTAGAAAAACGGCTTCCGCCCCCAACTTTGTAAAGGCATTCTGCATTTGTAAATACCATGTCAATACTCCTGATAGTTTCAGGCTGCCAGAATAAATCAATACTCTAGTCATAGACGGCAATGGGTGTTATTACTGGACGTTAAACAATTCCAGCTTCATCAGGGCTACGCACACGCCTCAAGCAACTTAGCAAACGCTTGTTCAAACTGCGCAAGCCCTTCGGTTTGGAGGGTTTCGCCGACTTCATTGAGGCTGATGCCGTAGGTTGGGAGCTGGTCGATAATGATTTGGGCCGCAGCGACATCGCGGGTGAGCGTCTCAAAAGCAACACGGCCATGACCGCGTAGCGCGGCAAGCGTGGCATCTGGCAGCGTGGTGACGGTGTCTGTGCCCACGAGCGGCTCAACATAAAGAAGGTCGCTATAAGCGGGGTTTTTAGTGCCGGTGCTGGCCCACAGCAAATATTGGGGACGTGCGCCCGCAGTGCGCAGGGCGGCAAAACTAGGGCCAAAAAAACGTTTGCGCCAGTTTTGGTAGATAAGCCGTGCCATTGCTACAGCAGTCTGCCCACATATTTCTTTTGCCTTATTGCCCAAGGCATCGAGCCGCGCATCGACCAAGGTATCAACCCGCGAGAGAAAAACGCTGGCAACCGACATCACCCGTTCCGGCGTACCGCCTGTTGACCGCAGATGCTCTAGCCCGCGCAGATAGGCATCTGCCGCCGCTTGGGCGTGGGCGGGAGAGAATAGGAGCGTGACGTTGACGTTGATGCCTTCGCCGATGAGCCGCTCGACAGCCAGCAATCCTGCGGATGTGCCGGGCACTTTGATGAGCAGGTTGGGCCGCCCAATTTTGGCGTAAAGGCGTTTGCCGGCTTCAAGCGTACCTTCCGCGTTATGGGCGAGCGCGGGCGAGACTTCAAAACTCACATAGCCGGCGTTGCCGTGCGATTGCTCGAACAATGGTTGCAGCAAATCACAGGCGCGCTGCACATCCGCAATGGCGAGTTGCTCGTAGCGTTCTTCCGCCGTGAGGGGCTGCTGTTTGAGGCGGGAGAGGCTCTCCCCGTAATAACGCCCCGATGTGATTGCTTTTTGGAAAATCGCCGGGTTGGTGGTGATACCGGCGATGCCATCCTCGGAAATAAACCGCTCCAGCGCCCCCTCTTCAAGCAGGGCGCGGGATAGGTTGTCTAGCCAGATTTGCTGGCCGAGGTTGCGGATTTTAAGCAGCGGGTTCATTAGGCAAAATTCTTCGCCGCGAAATCCCAATTAGCCAGTTTGTCGAGAAACGCGGCAACAAAATCGGGACGGCGGTTGCGGTAGTCAACATAGTAAGCGTGTTCCCACACATCAAGGGTGAGGAGCGGCTTGTTGCTCGTGGTGAGCGGAGTCCCGGCATTGCTGGTGTTTTCGATGTCGAGACTGCCGTCGGGTTTTTTGACCAGCCATGTCCAGCCGGAACCGAAATTGCCCACGGCACAGGCTTGGAAGGCTTTTTTGAATTCAGCGAATGTTCCCCACTTTTTGGCGATAGCCGCCGCCAGCGCGCCGCTCGGTTCCCCGCCGCCGTTGGGTTTGAGGCTGTTCCAGAAAAACGTGTGGTTCCAGACTTGCGCCGCGTTATTGAAGATGCCGCCTGCCGGGGCTTTTTTGATGATGGCTTCGAGGTCAAGGTTTTCAAATTCCGTGCCTTTGACCAGATTGTTGAGATTAGTGACATAGGCTTGGTGATGCTTGCCGTAGTGAAATTCCAGCGTTTCCGCCGAAATGTGGGGCGTTAGGGCATCTTGGGCGTAGGGCAGGGGGGGGAGGGTGAACGTCATGTGTGTCTCCTGTTGGGAATTGTAGGCACTGAAATGCCGAATTGTTACGCGCCGGGAATTCCGGGCGAGCCGCTATCTTAGTCAAAAATGGGCTACGTCTCAATTTATGAGTCCGATAGAAAAATTTAAGACACAATGGCGCCCGCGCCGTAATGGTTTTGTTACCTATTGAGTTCAAATATGGATGTTATTGCCGCCGTTGATTTGGGTTCCAACAGTTTCCGCCTTCAAGTGGGGCGTGTGGCAAATGGGCAGGTTTATGCCGCCGATACGCTCAAAGAGCCGGTCCGTCTGGCCGCGGGCCTGTCTGCGGACAAATGGCTGGACGGGGATTCTTTTCAGCGGGGGCTTGCCGCGTTGCGCTTGTTTAATGCGCGGCTTGTGGAGTTTGCGCCGGAAGCGGTGCGGGCTGTGGCTACGAATACGTTGCGCGTAGCGCGGAACGCGGGCGATTTTTTGCGGCAAGCCGAGGCAGTGCTCGGTTTTCCGATTGAAGTGATTGCCGGCCGTGAAGAGGCACGGCTAATTTATTTGGGCGTGGCGCATACGTTTTCAGACCATTCCCGCCAGCAGTTGGTGGTGGATATTGGCGGCGGCTCAACGGAATTTATTATCGGCAAAGGGCTTGAACCCGTTTTGCTGGACTCGCTTTATATGGGCTGCGTGGGGTATAGCCTGCGCCATTTCCCTGAAGGAAAAGCAGACAAACGCTGTTTTCAGGCGGCGGAACTGGCTGCGCGGCGTGAATTGCAAGCCATTGTCCATGATTATCGGGATGCGGGATGGGAACGCGCAATCGGTTCCAGCGGCACGGCAAAGGCGCTGGAAGAAGTTTTGGTGCTCAATGGGTTGTCTGAAGAAGGCATCACCCTAAGCGGGCTTGAAAAGCTGCGCGCTATTTTTCAGCGTGCCGGCCATGTTGAAGCAACTAGTTTGGACGGTCTGCGGGAAGATAGGATACCTGTCATTCTTGGCGGGCTATCTATTATGTCTGCCGTGTTTCATGAGTTTGGCCTACAGCACATGGCGTTTTCAGAAGGGGCGCTGCGGCTCGGCGTGTTGTACGACTTGCTTGGGCGGACCCACCAGCATGACCAGCGCGATACCACTGTTGAGACTTTTATGGGCCGCTACCATGTCAACGCACAACAAGCTAAACAAGTAGCGGATACGGCATGTGCGCTGCTGGCGCAAATTAACCCGGATGCGGCGGAGACGGCCCATATGGAACGGCGGTTTTTGCGTTGGGCGGCGCTGTTGCACGAAATCGGGATTTCCGTTGCCTACGCGGGCTATCACAAACACGGCGCTTATATTCTTGCCAATGCCGATATGCCGGGTTTTTCTAAGAAAGAGCAGGCACGGCTGGCGAGATTGGTGCTGGCCCATCGTGGAAAATCAATGCGTCTGGCGGATTTTGATTTGTCGGACCCGGACTGGCCGCTGGCGGTTTGTCTGCGTCTGGCGGCGCTCATCCACCGTGCCCGTGACGGTCAGGGAATACCGGATATTTCCCTTATCAGAGCAAAACGCGGCTTTAGCATGCTCATCCCGCCAGACTGGCTGCAAGAAAGGCCGCTCACCTCTGCCGCGCTCAAGGAAGAACAAGGGCAGTGGGAGTCTGTGCAGCGCACGCTTTCTATCAAAAACCGGAAACCGGATGCTGAATGATTGACACCCATCTTCATCTTGACGCGCCAGAATTTGACGCCGACCGTGCGGAAGTGCTTAAACGGGCACGGGCGGCGGGCGTCAGCAAATTTGTGGTGCCCGCTGTGGACCGTGCCAGTTTCTCGCGGGTGCTGGCGCTGGCTGAAACAGAGCCGGATGTTTATCCCGCGCTAGGCATCCACCCGCTTTATGTGGGCAGCGCCAGCGAAGATGATTTAAGCGCGCTTGATACGCTGCTTGCGCAGGGCCGCGCCGTGGCCGTGGGAGAAATCGGACTCGATTTTTTTGAGCCGCAAACCGATGCCGTGCGCCAGAAAATGTTTTTTGACGCCCAACTCAAATCAGCCCGCCGGCATGATTTGCCCGTGATACTGCACGTGCGCCGGGCGCAAGACGCCATTCTTGCCGCGTTACGGCAAGCCAAAATCAAAGGCGGCATTGCGCACGCTTTCAATGGCAGCCCACAGCAGGCAGAAGCGTTTATTAGGCTGGGTTTCAAACTCGGTTTTGGCGGAGCGATGACATATAGCGGGTCGCGCCGGATACGCCGTCTCGCGGCAGAGTTGCCGCTGGAAGCCATCGTGCTTGAAACGGACGCGCCAGACATGCCGCCAGCGTGGATAAAAAAAGGCCGGAACGAGCCAGACAATCTGGCGCGGTTTGCCTTATGCCTCGCCGAATTGCGCGGTTTGCCCGTAGAAGAAATTATTCAGGCCACAACGGCCAATGCTTGCGAGGTTTTGGGGTTATAACGGCAGGGGAACATACAGTGCTAGTTCTGAATAATTTTTTGCCGCGTTGCAGCATGTGTTGTCTGAATCATAGTGCCATAATCGCCGTTCCCGGCTAAATCAGAGCCGGGACACACATGTTGCAGTGCCTTAACCCCGATTTCACGAGGAGACGACTTTGAAAATCTTGGTTCCAGTTAAACGTGTGGTCGATTACAACGTTAAAGTCCGCGTCAAGGCGGATGGTAGCGGCGTAGATCTGGCCGGCGTAAAAATGAGCATGAACCCTTTTGACGAGATAGCGGTGGAGGAGGCCGTCCGCCTGAAGGAAGCCGGTACTGCGACCGAAGTGGTTGTGGTGAGCGCCGGGCTTGCCGCCGCGCAAGAAACGCTGCGTACCGCTATGGCAATGGGGGCGGACCGCGCCATTTTGGTAGAAACCGATGCTGACCTTCAACCGTTGGCCGTTGCCAAGCTGTTGAAGGCGATTGTTGATAAAGAATCCCCGAAACTCGTTATCGCGGGCAAACAGGCGATTGACGATGACGCCAACCAGACAGGGCAGATGCTAGCGGCGTTGCTGGGCTGGCCGCAGGCGACGTTTATTTCTAAGCTCGTCCCGGGGGCGGATGAAATTACCATCACACGCGAAGTTGACGGCGGGCTGGAAAAACTGGCCGTCAAATTGCCGGCAGTGGCTACGGTTGACCTGCGCCTCAACGAGCCGCGTTACGCCACATTGCCTAACATCATGAAGGCGAAGAAAAAACCGCTTGATACCGTCAAGCCCGCCGACTTGGGCGTGGATGTTGCGCCGAGGCTGGCAACGCTCAATGTGTCTGACCCGCCCACGCGCAGTGCGGGCATCAAAGTGGCCGATGTGGCTCAACTGGTCGATAAACTCAAAAACGTTGCAAAGGTGATCTAAACATGGCCATTCTCGTCATTGCTGAACACGACAACGCCGCTCTAAAAGGAGCGACCCTCAATGCCGTGACCGCTGCCGCCAAAATCGGTGGCGATATTCATCTGCTTGTGGCCGGCGCCAATGTGGGCGCGGTCAGCCAGTCTGCCGCAAAAGTAGCGGGCGTTGCCAAAGTGTTGGTGGCCGATGCGCCGCACTACGAAGCACAAACCCCTGAAAATCTTGCTGTTTTGGTTAAAGGGCTGGCTTCGGGTTACAGCCACATCGTGGCTCCTGCAACTACGGCGGGCAAAAACTTGTTGCCCCGCGTGGCGGCGCTGCTCGACGTTGCGCAGATTAGCGAAATCATCGCGGTTAAAGCGCCAGATACCTTCGTGCGCCCAACCTATGCCGGGAGTGTGCTGGCAACGGTGAAAAGCGCCGACGCAATCAAAGTCATCACCGTGCGCACCACGGCGTTTGACGCCGCTGGCGAAGGCGGTAGCGCTGCCGTGGAAACGGTTGCGGCCGGGGCGGACCTCGGTCTTGTGAAATTGCTTGGGCGCGAAGTCACCAAGAGCGCACGGCCTGAACTGGGCGCGGCCAAAATCGTTGTTTCCGGCGGCCGCGGCGTGGGGAGCGGGGAAAACTTCACTAAGCTGCTCGAACCGCTGGCTGACAAACTCGGGGCGGCGCTTGGCGCAAGCCGTGCGGCGGTGGATGCTGGTTTTGTTCCCAACGATTACCAAGTCGGGCAGACAGGCAAAATCGTTGCGCCGCAGCTTTATTTTGCCATTGGCATTTCCGGCGCTATCCAGCACTTGGCCGGCATGAAAGATTCCAAAGTAATCGTTGCGATTAACAAGGATCCTGACGCCCCCATTTTCCAAGTGGCGGATTTCGGTCTGGAAGCCGATTTGTTTACGGCCGTGCCGGAACTCGTTGCGGCGCTGTAAAAATACGGCGGCCCTTAGTGGACCTTAGTGAGCTAAGCGGCCGCTGTTTCGTTATTCAGGGCTGGCGTTTCCATCTCGCCAGCCCGTGCGTATGGACGCGGTGGCGCTCGATGTTCGCCACTGCTTTCTCTAACAATTAACATCGAAACATTTGCTGGAGGGGAGACTCCCAATGAGTACATACAATGCACCGCTTGCCGATATGCGTTTCATCATGAACGAATTATCCGGTCTGAAGGAAATTCTCGGTTTCGAGGCTTTCAAAGAAATTGACGCTGACACCGTCGATGCCATTCTTGAAGAAGCGGCCAAATTTGCGACCGAGCAAATCGACCCTATCAACATCATCGGCGACCGCGTGAATTCACCCAAGTGGAATAACGGCGTAGTCACGGTCAGCCCAGAATACAAGGCCGTCTACAACCTGTTCCGTGATAACGGCTGGCATGCCATGCCGGGCGACCCGGAATACGGCGGGCAAGGCTTGCCGAATCTGGTTAATTTTGCCGTCAATGAAATGTGGCGTTCGGCGAGCATCGCTTTTGCGCTGTGCCCGATGCTAACGATGGGGGCTGTTCATGCCATCGAACACCATGCCTCCGACGAACTCAAGCAAAAATACCTGCCCAACATGGTGGCCGGTATCTGGGGCGGCACGATGAACCTCACCGAGCCGCAAGCCGGTTCTGACCTCACCGCTATCCGCACCAAAGCCAAACCCAATCCCAAGGGCGACGGCACTTATCTCATATCGGGCACCAAGATTTTCATCACTTGGGGCGAACACGATATGGCGGAAAATATCATCCACCTTGTGCTGGCACGTCTGCCGGATTCTGATCCCGGGCTAAAAGGCATCTCGCTTTTCCTCGTGCCGAAATTCCTCGTGAACGACGACGGTTCTTTGGGCGCGCGCAACGACCTCATTTGTTCTGCCATCGAACACAAACTCGGCATCAAGGGTAGCGCCACGGCCGTGATGTCCTATGGCGACCACGACGGGGCCATCGGCTGGCTCATCGGCAAGCCCGGTAACGGCGTAGCCTATATGTTCACCATGATGAACCACGCCCGCATTCACGTGGGGCTTGAAGGCATCGCCGTAGCCGAACGCGCTTACCAGCACTCCCTCGCCTATGCCCGTGAGCGCATCCAAGGCGCGATTATTGGCGATGCCGCCAGCAAGACCACGCCGAAGCCCATCCTGTACCACCCGGACGTGCGCCGCTTGCTCATCGACCAAAAAGCGCGGACCGAAGCCTTGCGCGCTATCGGTTACTTTGCGGCGGGGCAGATGGACATTGCCAACTTCTCGCCTGATGCGGCCCAGCGTAAAAAAGCGCAAGCCCTGCTCGAGCTTCTGACCCCCATCGTCAAGGGTTGCAGCACGGAAGACTCCATTGACCTCACCTCCGAGGGCATCCAAGTGCACGGCGGCACGGGCTTTATCGAAGAAACCGGCGCGGCGCAATACATGCGCGACTCCCGCATCACCGCCATCTACGAAGGCACCACCGCTATCCAAGCCAACGACTATGTAGGCCGCAAAACGGCGCGCGAAGTCAACAAAGAAACTGGCGACGTGGCCTTCACTGCTCGCGGTCTCTATAAAGAGATAGCTGCTTTTGCCGACAAGCTCTCTGGCGATGCCAAGCTCGGTGACATCGGTAAAACGTTGAAAGTCGCCGCACAGGCGCTTATCGATACCACAGAGTGGGTTGTTAGCATCTACAACACCGACCCGGCCAACGCGCATGCGGGTTCCGTGCCCTACCTCAAGCTCGGTGGCATCGTGGTAGGCGGCTGGCTGCTTGCCAAATCGGCGCAAATCGCACAGGCGAAAATTGCGGCGGGCGACACCAGCGGCTACCTCAAAGGCAAAATCGCCACCACCCGCTACTATGCGCAGCACGTGCTGGTGAAGGCGCAAGGTCTCAAGCAAGAAATTACCGAAGGCGGCGCTTCGGTGTTCGGGCTAGACGAGCCTTTGTTCTAATCGGTAAAGCAAACACCGTTTTTCCTGCACATAAAGAAAAACGGTATTGCGGCAGTTAAAAAAACCGGCGGAGGGGAAACCCTCCGCCGGTTTTGTTTTTGTATATTCAACAGGATAGGGCATTGAATACATAGTATTAAGACATAAGTAAATTTTAATGATTGCTAGATGCGATGGGAGCTTTTGCTCTGCACGGCAACGTTTTTCACGGCAAGCGAATGGAATTTCATTCATTGTATGCGCCTATTACTGTTTTGGAGTAACCCCGTGTTACTGCTCATCGGCTACGTCATTATCATCGTTGCCGCGCTTGGGACGTTCTCTGTTCATGGCAGCTTGGTCGCGCTCTGGGTCCCGACAGAGTACATCGCCATCATGGGGCTGTTCATTGGCGGGTTTATTGCCGGCAATGGGTCAAAGGTGCTGAAGTCATCCCTTAGCGCAATGGGAATGGCACTGAAAGGCTCCAAATACAACCGTGCGCTGTATGTGGATTTGCTCTCGCTGCTCTACGAGATTCTTGGCAAAGTCCGCAAAGAAGGGCTGATGTCAATTGAAAGTGATGTCGAAAACCCGGATTCCAGCGCGATTTTCTCGAAATACCCGAGCGTGTCGAGCGACCATCATGTTATTGAATTTATGTGCGACTACTTACGCATGATGGTGGGCGGCAACCTGAATGCGTTTGAGATTGAAAACCTGATGGATATGGAAATCGAAACCCATCACCAAGAAGCGCACCAAGCGCCGCACGCCATTGATGAAATTGGGCAAGCGATGCCGGCTTTCGGTATCGTGGTGTGCGTGATGGGCGTGGTCAACACGATGGGCGCGGTAGGCGAGCCGCCTGCCGTGCTGGGCAAAATGGTGGCCGGGGCGCTGGTCGGGACATTTCTAGGCATTCTGCTTTCATACGGTTTTATTGCGCCGCTCGCAGGCCAGATTAAGCAGAAAGTAGAAGAGAACGGCAAAATTTTCCAAGTCATGAAAGTGGTGCTGCTGGCGAGCATGAATGGCTACGCGCCGCAAATTGCGGTGGAATTTGGGCGCAAAGTGCTGTTTGCCACGGATAGGCCCACTTTCTTGGAGCTTGAGCAAGAACTCAAGAACCGCAAAGGGTAATAGGGAGACACGCGGTGGCTGACGACACCCAACAGCCCATTATCGTCAAACGCATCAAAAAATCTTCCGCCGCCGCGCATGGCGGGGCGTGGAAGATTGCGTATGCCGACTTCGTAACCGCGATGATGGCGTTCTTCCTGATGATGTGGCTGCTTGGCTCAACGTCCCAAGGCGACCTCAAAGGAATTTCGGACCATTTCCAAAACCCGCTCAAAGTAGCGATGCAGGGCGGGCAAGGTTCCGGCGATAGCTCCAGCATCCTTCAGGGGGGCGGGGAAGATTTATCGCGCATGGTGGGGCAGGTGAAGCGCGGCGATGTCAAACAAAAACAGCGGTCTAACAATAGCAACGCGGAACGGAGGCAGCAGCGTGGCACGGGTATTGACCTAGAAGGCATCGAAACGAAAAAACGCCTCGAACGCACGAAGCTCGTTGACCTAAAAGGGCGCATTGAGGCGTTAATTGAGGCCAACACGCAGTTGCGCATGTTCAGAAACCAGATACTCATCGACATTATTTCGGAAGGGCTTCGCATCCAGATTGTGGATGAGCAAAACCGCCCGATGTTCGATATTTCCAGCGATGTTTTACGCCCCTACAGCCGGGAATTGCTGCGTGCGATTGGCGCGGCGCTCAATGAAGTCGAGAACCGGATTAGCCTCTCTGGGCACACCGATTCGGCACAGTACGCGGGCGGCGAGCGTTTTTTCTCGAATTGGGAATTGTCCTCTAACCGCGCCAACTCGGCGCGGCGTGAGCTGATTGCTGGCGGGCTTGACGCAGGCAAGGTGGTGCGCGTGGTGGGGCTGTCTGACACCATCCAATTGGATAGCGAAAACCCGCTTGACCCGATTAACCGGCGCATCAGCATCATCGTGCTCAATAAGGAGTCCGAGCAGGCTATCCGCAGCGAACTGATTGGGCGAGCGCCCGACATATCCGTGCATTCGGCTCAAGACGCGATGGAACTGGGGCAGGAGATTGAGCCAGAACAGCCGGGCCAGCAAGTTCCCGCGCCCCCTTTGCCTTTTAACCCTGCCGTTCAATAAACGGGAAGATTTTGTCATGGTTCTTCCTCCTTATTCCGACAATGACCGCAAGCAGGGAAATACCCCTGGGCCGGGAGGTTTGGCGAGTCCGGCTGGCGTCAACAACGCGGGGAGCCGTGGCGGGAAGGACGCCATCAAGTCAATGCTATCGGGGCTTCCTACGTCGGTTAGCCAGGGGCGCGAATTCGCGTTTACCCCGCACGACTTTGAGCGTATCCGCGACTTGCTCTATAAAAATTCGGGGATTGTGCTCTCTCCCGCCAAGCAGGATATGGTTTATAGCCGTTTGGCGCGCCGGCTACGGACGCACGGCGATAAAACCTTTGCGCAATATTTGCAGCGTCTTGAACGGGACCGTAGCGAATGGGAAACCTTCATCAATTCGCTTACGACCAACCTCACGTCTTTTTTCCGCGAATCGCATCATTTCGACTTGTTAGCCGCCCAACTCAAGCAGTGCAAGGAAAAGCGCGTTTATAAAATCTGGTGCTGTGCCTCATCGACGGGGGAGGAACCCTACTCATTGGCAATGACGGCCTGTGAAACGTTTTCGTCATTAACCCCGCCGGTGGAAATCGTTGCAAGCGACATCGATACGGCCGTGCTGGCACAAGGCGAAAAAGCCATTTACCGCGCCGATAGGCTAGACCGTCTGCCAACGGGCTATCTTGCGCGCTATTTCACCCACAACACGGGCGGCAGCGAAGATACCTATACCGTGCGGCCCGAATTGCGGCGGCTGATTAGTTTCCGGCAAATTAACCTGTTGGCCCCGGTATGGCGCATACAAGGGCCGTTGGACGCAATCTTTTGCCGCAATGTAATGATTTATTTTGATAAACCGACGCAGTACGCCATTTTGAAACGGTTTGTGCCGCTATTAAGACGGGATGGGCGGCTTTATGCCGGGCATTCCGAAAGTTTTACGCATGCCACCGATTTGCTGTGTTCTATTGGCCGTACTGTTTATGTACGCCTAGATTCTCCTTTGAAATAACAGGAGACGGGCGTGAATGAACTATTAACGTCATCCAACCCGTTTAGGAAAAGAATTGTTCCTTATACGGGAACCATCATATTTATTGGCGCATCGACGGGCGGGACCGAAGCCATCCGGGAAGTCCTCACCCGGCTCCCGGCGGGTATGCCGCCTATCCTCATGACGCAGCACATGCCGGAGATGTTTACCGGCTCATTTGCGCAGCGGCTAGATTCAATGAGCGCCATTAGCGTGAAAGAGGCAGAACAGGGCGAAATAATCGAACCCGGCGTGGCCTATCTGGCGCCGGGGCATTCCCATTTGCTCATAAAAAAGGCGGAGCGGGGCGGCTATCTTTGTGAATTGTCACGTGGGGAACCCGTCAACCGGCATCGCCCGTCCGTGGATGTGCTGTTCAATTCCGCCGCAGAACAAGTGGGGACCGGCGCGATAGGCGTATTGCTTACGGGTATGGGCAAAGATGGTGCCGCCGGCCTGCTGCGTATGATGAAAGCGGGAGCTTGGACGATTGGGCAGGACAAGGCCAGTTGCGTTGTTTATGGCATGCCCCGCGAAGCGGCGCTATTGGGCGCACTGAAAGAGGTTGTTACGATTACTGAAGTTGCCGCGCATATATTGCAGCGTTTGGGAGGCGAATTTCACAGTAACAGCAAACATCCTCGCGTATGATTTGGGCGACTGTATTCATGGCGGGTAAATGTCATTGGCTTGCTCGTCAATATGGGTACGTAGCAGTTCCGGTCAACAATTTCAGAATTAGGCCAATTAACCAAAAAGCCGCAGCCGAACAAGGCCGAGGCCGCTTCTAAGCGGAGAGCGTGAAATGTCCGATTTGCTTCAGAACATCGACGCCCGTACTAGGCTCGCCGGGACGAACAAACTTGAAATCCTGCTCTTTACGCTAGGCGAGGACCAGCGGACGAAACGGCGCGAAACATTCGGCATTAACGTGTTTAAGGTGCGCGAAGTCATGCGGACGCCCGAAATCACGGCCGCGCCCGAAATGCCCCCCGCCGTTGAAGGCATGGTGAGTTTGCGCGGCGTACTGGTTCCCGTGGTTGATTTGGCCAAATATGTGGGCGTGGGGCAAGAAGCCGCCCGAGACATCATGATTGTGACGGAATACAACGGGCATACCCAAGGCTTTCTGGTTGAAGCGGTGGATACCATCCTGCGGCTTGACTGGTCGCAGATGCGGGTCCCGCCCGACATGCTCACCGCGCACATGGGCGGGCTGGTCACGGCGGTTACGGAACTCACGGACAACCGCCTCGTGATGCTGCTGGATGTTGAAAAAGTGCTCTCTGAAACCACGCATTACGACAATGACGCCGTTGTTTTCAAGGAAATCAAACCCATTGTCGATGCCGAACAGTACACGGTGGTGTTTGCTGATGACTCTTCCGTGGCCCGCAAGCAGATTATGCAGACGCTGGATTCGCTTGGCGTGAAATATGTTGGCGCGGTCAACGGCCGCAAAGCGTGGGAAGAACTGACAAAAATCGCGGATTCTGCCACGGCGGGCGGGCACAAAGTCTCCGAGGTAGTGAGTTTGGTTTTGACCGATGTCGAAATGCCCGAAATGGACGGCTATATCCTCACCCGCCACATTAAATCCGACCCGCGTTTTGAAGGCATACCCGTAATTATGCACTCGTCGTTATCCGGGATGTCGAACCAGCAATTGGGCCTCTCGGTAGGCGTTGACGAATATGTCCCAAAATTTGAGCCGCTACGTTTGTCGCAGACGTTGCGCCGCTTAATTCTTGGCATTACCGATGAGTCTCCTGCCGAGGAACCGCCGGGTAAAACGGAAGCGAGGTAAAACCATGCTAAGTCTGGAGCCACAAAACAATTCGGCAATCAAAACCGACCAAGCCTTGTTTGAAGCCGTCGATGGGCGGGCTATGCTGGCCGGCTCAAACCGGATGGAAATCCTGCTGTTCTCGCTAGGCACCAGCGAGACGTTTGGGATTAACGTATTCAAAGTGCGTGAAGTCTCCGCCTCTCCCTTTATCACCAAAGCCCCCAACATGCCCAACGGCGTGGAAGGGCTGATTTCCCTGCGCGGCAATGTAATTCCGGTGCTCTCGCTTGCCAAAATACTCGGCCTGGCCCGGCCCGGTGCGCCGCTGGGCGCTTCGATGATGGTCACTGAATACAGCAAGCGCACATTGGGATTTTTGGTTGAAGGCGTTGACCGCATCATCCGCGTGGAATGGGACAAAGTCCGTGCGCCAGAAAACGTCCAGAGCAACCTGCACAGCTATATCACCGCGATTACCGAACTGGCCGACGGCAAGCTGGTATCTATTCTTGATGTGGAAGGCATCCTCGCCAACACATTTGGCGAAGCCGTGGTAGGCAACATCGACCCTCTGCACGGCGGCGATAATTACAACGTATTCTTCGTGGATGACTCTGCCGTGGCACGGCGCAAAATCGGCGAAGTGCTTGAAAAATTAGGCGTTAGGCATAAACATGCCCAGAACGGGATGGAAGCGTGGACTCGCCTTGAAGGTATGGCCAGCCACGCGCAGCAAACCGGGCATCACGTCTCGGACGAAATCGACCTCATCCTCGTCGATGCCGAAATGCCTGAAATGGACGGTTACGTCCTCACCCGCAATATCAAGAACGACAGCCGTTTTGACGGCATTCCCGTTGTCATGCACTCGTCGCTTTCGTCTGAAGCCAACAAGGCGATGGGCAAACGGGTTGGCGTAGATGCTTATGTTGCGAAATTCGATGCGGATGTTCTCGCGCAGACCTTACGGCCACTCCTCCAGCGCGGCCATCCGGCGTGAAAGCAATACGTTCTTGAGAGAGAGACCGGAGAAGGACGATGGGCGACACCAAAACGAAATTCCTAATCGTGGATGATTTTTCGACGATGCGGCGCATCGTCCGAAATCTGCTGAAAGAGCTGGGATACACCAATGCGGACGAAGCCGAGGATGGCGCGGTGGCCCTGCAAAAACTCGAAGCGATGCCGTCGGAGTACCAGTTTGTTGTTTCCGACTGGAACATGCCCAATATGGATGGGCTAACGCTGCTGCAAAAAATTAGGAGTTCAGCGCAACTCAAACACTTGCCCGTCCTGATGATTACGGCGGAGGCCAAAAAAGAAAACATCATCGCCGCCGCGCAGGCCGGCGCAAGCGGCTATATCGTCAAGCCTTTCACGTCGGGAACCCTAGCTGAGAAGCTAGAAAAAATATTTGAAAAAATGAAACCGGCCTGATGGTTTAGGGTGAAGCAAGTGATGCGTACTTCTTGCGTGGTTGTTTCAAGGTTTGCCCCCTGCTGTTTAGGCAGGAGCCGGTACAAAGGAATGGGGGCCGATGGTGGCTAAACGGAAAATAGACGAAACGGGCGATTCGGACGAACTCCAATCCTTGTTCGACAACATCGCGGCAGGCGGGGACGGCGGGGAAACCTCGCCCGCTGGAACAACACCCGCTGTGACTCCGCCGCAACCGGCGGCGCAAGCCCCTGCGGCGCAAGCCCCGGTGGCGCAGCCTGCAACCGCTCCTGCGCCCAAGGCTGCGTCAGACGGGGACGATAACGACGAACTCCAAGCGTTGTTCGATTCCGAATCTGGCAAATATGTGTCTGCGGCAAATGATGATGCCTCTGACGAAAACCGGGACGTTGCCGTCTACAAACGCATCGGCAAAATGACGCGCAAATTGCACGATATGCTCATCGAGCTGGGGTTAGACAGCAAATTGCAAGCCGTAGCGAATTCGATGCCCGACACGCGCCAGCGCCTGACCTATGTCGTACAAATGACCGAGCAGGCCGCCAGCAAAGTGCTCAACGCCGCAGACATTGCCCGGCCTCTGGTGGCCAAAATCCAGGCCGACTCCACGTCCCTGCACGGGCGTTGGGACAAACTCTACGGCAACCAGCTATCGGTTGAAGAGTTCAAGGCATTGGCCGGTGACACGCGCACGTTCCTTAGCACGGCTACCGCGAACAGCCAGGTGACGGATGCGCAGCTTCATGAAATTATCATGGCGCAGGATTTTCAGGATTTAACCGGGCAAGTTATCAAGAAAGTCCTTGAAATGGCCCAGGCGCTTGAATCGCAGCTACTTGAGGTGCTTATCGAATCCGCGCCGGAAGAAGTCCGCACCGAAAAAGCAGGCAGCCTCTTGAACGGGCCGGTGACTAACAGCGAAGGGCGCGACGATGTTGTCACCAACCAAGAACAGGTGGACGACCTGCTGGCGAGCCTAGGGTTTTAGTATGAAAAAAATTGGGAGCAAATCATGAGTGACTTTGCTGGGATGGAAGACCTATTACAGGATTTTCTGACAGAAGCGGAAGACCTTCTCTCTGGTGTCGACAACAAACTCGTCGACCTCGAACGCAGCCCGGACGACCGGGGTTTGCTCAACGACATTTTCCGGGGTTTCCACACCATCAAAGGCGGCGCGGGCTTTCTCAACGCCTCTGAACTCGTCACGCTGTGCCACCTCACCGAGAGCCTGTTCGACAAATTGCGCAACGGCGAACTCACGGTTAATTCCGAAATCATGGATGTGATATTGGCCGCGACAGCCGGTGTGCGCGACATGTTCAACCAGCTCTCGCAAGGCGTGCTGCCGTCACCTGCCGATGCAAACGTAATTGCCTCGCTCAAGGCCGTACAAAGCGATGAAAAGGCATCCGCGCCCGCCGCCCCCGCTGCGGCACAGCCGGCACAGGCTACCCCTGCTGCCGCCGTGCCCGCCCCCGCCGCCGGCGGGGCAGGGGAACCCAACTGGAATGAACTTCACACGGCCGTCACCGCCATAGCTCCCGTCGCGCAGGCTTCCACAAGCACAGCCGTGACGCCGGTTACGCCTGCTCCTGATGCCACTCCCGAAGTCATCATCAAAAACGCGCTAGGGCGGCGGGCCACCGACAACCCGGCCACGGCATCAAGTGCCCCCACGGGACGCCGCACCGAAGAACGCCAGCGCGACACGTCCATCCGCGTGGATACCGCACGGCTGGACCAAGTGCTGAATCTTTCCGGCGAAATTGGGCTGACCAAAAACCGGCTCAACGCCCTGCGTAGCGACATTCTCAACGGCCACAACGATACCGAAACCCTGCACGCGCTTGATGTGGCGGTTAGCCAGCTTGATTTGCTGGTGTCCGATTTGCAAAACGCGGTCATGAAAACGCGCATGCAGCCCATTGGGCGGCTATTCCAGAAATACCCCCGGATTGCGCGGGACCTCGCCCGCAGCCTCGGCAAAGATGTTGAACTGGTTCTCGTCGGCGAAGAAACCGAAATCGACAAAACGATGATTGAAGATTTGTCCGACCCCATCATCCACCTCATCCGCAACGCGGTTGACCACGGCGTGGAGTCCGCCGAAGAACGCCGCATCGCGGGCAAGTCCGAAAAAGCCGATGTACGTCTGGAAGCGCGCCAGGAAGGGGACCATATCGTTATCCTCGTCTCAGACGACGGGCACGGCATGAACCCCGAAAAACTGCGGGCCAAAGCCGTTGAAAAAGGGCTTATCTCTGACGAAGAAGCCAACACAATGGACGAACATCAGAGCTATAACCTCATTTTTCTGCCGGGCTTCTCGCTGGCTCCCAAAATTTCCGACGTTTCAGGCCGTGGCGTAGGCATGGACGTAGTGCGGACCAACATCCAAAAGCTCAACGGGACCATCGACATCCATTCCGTACAAGGCAAAGGCACCACCTTCATTATCAACCTGCCCCTGACGCTGGCCATCCTGCCGGTGCTGTTAGTCAAGCTAGACACCCAGCCTTTTGCCGTGCCGCTGTCGATGGTGCGCGAGATATTGCCCATCGACCCCAACGAAGTCAAAGAAGTCGGCGGCCGCGCCACGATGGTGGTCCGTGGCGAAGTCATCCCGATTCTGCCGTTAAGCAACCTGCTTGGCTGGGAACATGACGCCACGCCCGAATACGGCGTACTGATGCAAATGGCGGATTTGTCTTACATCTTAGCCATAGACAGTTTCGCCGGCCGCGAGGATGCCGTCATCAAGTCGCTCGACGATTTCCGGCCCAAAGGCGTGGCAGGCGTGACCACGCTCTCAAATGGGCAGATTGTGCTGATTCTCGACATGAAAGAACTTATCGGTTCAGCAGGCGAACAGCGCGGCGTCCCCCGCGACAGGCTAGTTAAGGCAGAAAAGAAGCCCGAATGCAAAGAAACGGCTGCGGCCTGAAAAGCCGGATATGCCATAAGGGGATGCCGGGAGCGGCATCCCCTTTTCTATAAAGCGGCACAGCAATTCCATTAGCAACGATTCGCCTTCAACCCGCCCTCGTCATTGCGAGGCGCACGGCGCCGTGCAATCCACAGCGGTCCGGGATGGGAAAGGTACGGATTGCTTCGCTTACCGTGACGGCTAGCGTATTTTATGATTCCCCGTCATACCGCCCGCCAGGAATCCGGTACGCATTCACCCCAAAGCTCAAAGTCCATGCGTTCTTTTTCGGGGGGGCTGGTAGGTTCTTGCGGTGTGGCAGGAAGGGCCGGTAAGGCAGTCCAATATTTGT
>JAIRPB010000176.1 GCA_031257305.1 Azoarcus sp. | reverse complement strand
GGGAGAGGGTGGCACGAAGTGCCGGGTGAGGGAGCGGCGCTGGAATGGGCACCGGCGTTATTCCTTTGCCCCGTTCCCTCACCCCCAACCCCTCTCCCAGAGGGAGAGGGGCGACGCCGCCGCAAGGCGAAGCAATCCAGACTGTTTGCTGGACGGGATTCTGGATTGCTTCGCTACGCTCGCAATGACGGTCGTTCTGTGATGGTTTGACGGCGGAAACGGTATCTACACGTTCAGCAGCAAGCGTGTGGGACAAGCTGGCTTCTTTCAGCATCACGGGCGGGATGATGGCTTCGACTTTGCCGAGTCCTTGGCTTTCGATGTTTTTCAGGATGTCTTGTACGGCCAGCCGATACCAGAGCCGCGCTTTTACCGTGAGCGTTCCTTGAGAGTCCTTGGGTAGCTCAATGGCATAGCTGACTTTGTCGGTGGCTCTCGATGCGATGGGTTTGCGCGTATAGCGTAGGGAGACGGAATCGAACAGCATGTGGCGGAGGTCTACTTTTCCTTCCATGTCGATGGCTTCTTTCATCCAGCGCACGGCATCCGGCGGCTCTGTGCCTTTTTCGCCGTCAAACTTGCCCAAATGGGCAAGCGTTTTGCCCGAAGCGTCTTGCACTTCTATTTCTAGCCACATGTAACGCTGGTCAAGGGGGCCGGTGGGCAGCGCATGTCCCGCGCCGGCGTTGGTTACGAAAACGTTCAGGCGGAGTTTGTTGTCGTCCGGTTTGCCGGGAGCCGCTTCCACGCGCAGTTCGGCGGCTTCTTGCAGAAGCCCTATGACTTGCTCATGGGTTTTGCCAAGTGCTTTGGTAAACGTGGCGCGGTCGAAAAGGCGGTTTATACCCGGAGGCGAGCCGCCGCGTAGGGCGGTCAGCAGCCCGGAAGGCAGCCCGGTGTGGGAGAGCAAGTAGTTATTCCCGGCAATCCGGTGCGACACCGTTTTTTCCGGGCGCTCGCCCCGCTTTAGCGCCGCGACAAACTCCGCCGGGTTTGCGGCCATGTGGCAGTCTTGGCACTGGATGCCCTTGCGCGACCAAGGCGAATGCCGCCATTCGTTGTAAGTATCTTGAAAGGCCATTGGCGGCGTAGTGCTGTTGACCGTGCTAGGACGGATTTCGGTGTGGCAAGCGCCGCACAGGGTACTGCTGCCCATCAGGGGCTGCCCGCGCCGCGCCCGCATGTCACGGGCATGGCGCGATGGCGCTGCGGCAATGAGTGCTGGATGCCCGTAACGGAAAATGCCGTTGATGTCGACCTCTAGCGCCCCGTTCCCGACCATGGGTTCCGCCTTGTTGACAGCGTGGCAAACGATGCAGGCGGTGCCTTCTTCCATCGCGGAAAGGTTCTGTACGCTGTTGGCGGGCGTAACCGCGCCGGCCAACACGCCAAGCGGGTTGTGGCACGACTCGCACCAGCGCCCCTTTTCTATGCCGTGGGCTGTGGCGACTTTCGCTTTGTCGGTGTTTTCGCGGACTGTGCTGTCATAAATCAAATCAAGGTCCGAGATGGCATGGATGGATGTCGCCCATTCCAGGGTTTCTTTTGGATGGCATTCGCCGCAGGACAGCGCGCCGGGCACGGCGCGCCAATTCACGAGTTTGCCGTCGGGCGTGGTGATTTCGCCAGGGGCAAACAACGAATGCTCGCCGGGAAAAGGTCTGGAATAGAGCGGCAAATCTTTGTCGGCATTCACGGTGAGGTCGGCTTGCGGCGGCAGGACAAAGCAGAGTGCGCCGCCGGCCAAAACCGTTATACCCATAATGAGTATAAAGCGGGACAAAAAACGAGAAATGGGTTTCATGATTTGGCTCTTTTCCAAAGATGCAGGCCGAAGAAAAGGAAGAAAAGAACGGTGAATCCTTGGTGCGCCCGTAGCAAAATGGCGCTCATGCCGAGAGGCAGCAGGACGGTTTGCCCGCTTAAGTAAGTGATTGACGGGGCGGCGATAACCAGCCCGCTTATAAACACCCCTAAAGAGGCGAGCGTTAGCCCGTAGCCAATGAGCCGGTGGACGGGGGTTTCTTCCCGGTAAATCCGATGTCGCATCCGCCACGGCATCAGCAGGTTGCGCAACGGTTCTTTGCCGTCACGCAGATGCGTGAAGAGAAACGGCACAAAGAGAATGAGCGCAAGTACGCCCGAAACGATGTGCACAACCATCGCAATGATGGTGACATGAGCGTTGCCGAGCGGGAAAAGCAAAATCAGCCCCGTGGCGCACGCGATGGCGGTGCTGTTGATAAGCGCCATCAACAGGTGCATGGAAGATTCTGGGGTACGCCAGACTGGCAACATGCCGGGGGACGCAGGGGTAGGGTTAGCCATTTGAATTTCCTTTTCTAAAAAGAAACCGTTTTGCGCGGGGAGAAATCGGGTTTGGGGAGGGCAAGTTTCCAAAATGTGCGAGCCGGTCAAGGCATTCTTTTCGGTGGGCACTGCCTTGTCCTGCCGCGCTAGCGGTTCCATCGCGTAGGGCAAGGGCATATTCAAGCCCTTGCCGGTCAGCCTCAAGCACCCATTGGCATAGCCTTGAGAGGCGTTCTTCGGTGTTGCCTTCACAGGCGGCAATGTCTAGGCATAGCGCATTCCCGCCCGTGCCGCCGTCATAGGAATTCACTGCCAGCTCACCCCGGCGGGCATACATTCGCCAGTTAATCCGGCGGGGCGGGTCTCCCGGCATATAAGAACGGAGTTCCTGAAAATCGTCGGATTCCTGTTTGCGGCGCGCTGGCCGGGGTGCTTCCTTCGGCAAAAGGCTTCCCGGCACGGGCGGGGCAGGGCGCGGGTAGATGAGCGCGGTGACGGGAGGCAGGGCGCAGCGTGCCTGCCATAGCCCGGAAGGATGTTTCGATACAAGGGATAGCCCGTCGATGCGATGCGGGCCGCGACCCGGGGCGGGCAGGGAAAGCTCTAACCTCACGCCTTCGCCCCGGTGCGGCACGGCCGCAGTTCCGTGAGTATCAGGCGTATTGCCTACGCATAATTTGAAGGGAGTATGAGGGCGTATGCTCGATGTGCGTAACGTGCCCGATAAATGCAGGGTTTCGCCCGCAAAAGCGGATGGTTGCGCGACAGGTATCCAAGCGAGACCCCGAAAGTTGCGCAAACATTCCCAACCGATTGACAGCCAGAGCGAGAACAGCAGGAAAGCCAGCGCGAAAGCGATGTTGTTAGCATAGTTAATGGCCGTAAGCAGCGCACCGAATGAAGCCATTAGCCAGATAAAGCCAGAAGCCGTTGGAAAAAACCGCGTCGGGGCAGGTTTCAAACCCGCCCGCGCTTCCGAAGGGAGCGTTACCCGCGCCTCCGGCGTGGCGACACCCGCGAACGTATCCGCATTAGGTTTCATGGCAGCGGCACGGCATCAAGCAAATCACGCGAATGGGATTCGCATTCCATCGCATTGCCCAACCCCAGACGATGCGGGACCACGGCGGGAAAAACGGCTTGCACATCGTCCGGGAGCGCATGGCCGCGCCCGGCTAACAGTGCCCAAGCGCGGGCCGCCGCTAATAGCGCCTGCGCACCGCGTGGCGAGAGGCCAAAAGAGAGCCTCGCCGTGTTGCGCGTGTGCTCTGCGAGTTCTCGGATATAACCCAGTAGCGAGTCGGCGGCGTGGATGTGGCGGGCTTGTGTTTGTAAAACCGCAAGCATCTGTGAGTCCATGATGGGATTCAGCAGCGAGAGTTGCGCGCGGCGGTCCTCGCCCCGCAGGATGCCTATTTCTGATTCCGCGTCGGGGTAGCCAATCGAGAGGCGCATCATGAAACGGTCAAGCTGCGCTTCCGGCAGCGGGTTGGTGGAATGCTGGTCGATGGGGTTTTGTGTGGCAATCACAAAAAATGACGGTGGCAACGGGCGGCTGATGCCATCAAAAGAGACTTGCCGCTCTTCCATTGCCTCCAGCAGCGCCGATTGCGTTTTAGGCGAAGCGCGGTTGATTTCGTCAGCCAGCAGCACTTCGGTGAAAATCGGGCCTTCATGAAAAACGAATTTTCCCGTTTCCCGGTCGAATACCGAGGTACCGGTTAAATCGCCCGGCAGCATGTCGTTAGTGAATTGCACCCGCCGAAATTGCAGGCCCAGCACACGGGCCAGCGTGTGCGCGAGGATGGTTTTGCCCATTCCGGGCAGGTCCTCGATAAGCAAATGCCCGCCCGCAATCAGCGCGGCCAGCGAGAGCCGGATGGTTTTTTCCTTGCCAAGCAGGATGCCGCCCACGCAAGTCATGGCGCGTTGCAGTGTGTCGGCAAAATGGGCGGGGAGCGTTTCTGGGGAGGTGTCCGTTACTTCGCGGGGGATGTTCATGGCATGTTCCAAAGACGTTGTGAAACCGTTGCAAAATCTGCATTGGGCGTTCCTTTTCCCACGCTCCCGGCTCCCTCACCTCCAACCCCTCTCCCAGAGGGAGAGGGGGGAATTTGTGCCTCTCTCCCTCTGGGAGAGGAGGGAATTTGTACCCCTCTCCCTCTGGGAGAGGGGCAGGGGTGAGGGAGCACTGAGTGAGGAAGCGCACGGCGAGTGAGCACGCAGTGCCAAGAGAGGGACTGGATAATTGCGGGGGCACGGCTTTTCATAGGGCTAAGGCACCTTAATAAGTTCTTCAATAAGCGGCGGGACGTTGTGCTGGGGCGGTTCTTCGTCTAGCGCCGACTTGGGCGGCTGCTTTGCGTCTTTGAGCATGTGCGCTTCTTGCTCTTTTTGTTGTGCGAGCCTGTCGGCTTCCTCCGGGGTTTCCAGCACATGCGGGGTAATCAGCAGCACGATTTGGCTACGGCTGTTTTCTTTCACGGTTTTTCTAAACAGCAGCCCCAGAATGGGAATGCTGCCGAGGACCGGAACCCGTTCCTCCGCGTTGTTCGTCTGCTGGCGAATCATCCCGCCCACGGCCACGGTGAGTCCGTCTTGCGCGTGCGCGGTGACTTGCAGGTTGGCGGTGTTGACCGTGTCAATAGGGAATTCAAGGATGTTGCTTCCCCCTTGGATTTCGCTGCCTGATGAAAGCGGGACGGGAATGGAAGTGCCGCCTTTAATGACACGTGAGTTGTCTTGGTCAATGGTGAGCGTCACCGAACGGTCGTCATTGATGCGCGGCAGGATGATGAGGGTTTGCCCCACGTTTCTTTGCTCTGTCTCCACCGTGATGGTGGTGGTCGTCGAGCCGCTTAACGCGCCGGTTTGGGAATTAGAACTCGCGCCCGTCACCAGCACCTGCTCATCCCCAATAAATAACCGTGCGGGCTGGTTGTTGGCGGCTACCAGCATGGGGTTGGCCAGCACGGTGACACGGTTATCGCTCTCGAGCATTTGTAGCCGTATCCGCAGGGTGTTGCTCATGTGCTGCCAGATGGCGGTTGCGCCCGCCAATTCCGCGAAATTGCCGAGCAAGCCAGCATTTTTAGGGTAGTAATGCCGCCCGATGGCCTCGTTGGGAAGATTGGGGTTGGCAGATGTGTCCTTAAACCAAGGCGTATCGCCCATGTGCTGCCCGATAGCGCCGTTTGTTAGGGAAGAACTGCTGGTACCAATGTCGAAGATAGAACGGAAATCGTTGCCAAGCTGTACTTCCAGAATTTTCATTTCAAGCAGCACTTGGCGCGGCGGCCGGTCCATGTCATGAATCAGCGCCTCAATGTCTTTCATCGCCACATCGTCGCCCGTGCGCACCATCAACAGGTTGTGGAGCTTGTTCCAAGTCACTTGGATGGGCGCGCCTTGGCCTGCGAGGGATTGGAGTTCGCTGGTGCCTATCCGGTCCATGCTGGCGGAATCCGTGGCGGCCGTTTCCGACTCGGCGCGTTCAGGCGTGGCGAGGCTGGATTCAAGGGCTTGCTGCGAAAGGTTGACGAGGGCGCTACGCGGGTCCTCGCCCTGCTGCCGTCCGACTTGGGACGAATATCGTCCCCGGCTTCCCCCTCCCCCTTGCGGTGTGGCGGTAGGCGCTGAAAACATCGACGATATGCCTTGGGATTCGTTAAAAGATGACCGGGTGCTTGAAGCTCCCCCCACCTGCCGCCGCGACGTGCTGCCCATGCCCACGGGTGCGCTTTCTTCTACCGGAACGACGAGGTTCACCCGGTTGCCAAACAGTGCCTGAATGGCGTTGGCGATGCTGACGACGTTATGGTGTTTGAGTACATAAGTGCGGGTGATTTCGTCGCGGGCAATGGCGATGTCCTGCCGGTATTCTTTATCGCTCATCAGCACATAAACCTTGGCGGCGGAGTCGTACCGATACCAGATGCCTGCGGCGCGGCAGAGGTTTTTCACCATGTTCTCCACGCTGACATCGTTGAGATAGAGCGAAACGATTTTGCTGGAGACGCTGGAAGTCACCACGATATTGCTTTTAGTGATGCGCGAAATCATCCGCGCCGCTTCGTCTAGGCTCACCTGCCGCAAAAAAATGTCACCCGGCGCTCCGCCCAAATTCCGTGCGGGACGCACAAGAGGCATCTGCCGCATAGGAGGCGGCTCAAGCGCCCGCTGTGCGACAGGCACGAGCGGCGGCGCCGCTGTTTGCGGGAGGGGCGGAGGGAAAGGCGGCGGCTGGATGCCCGTGTCAAATTCCTGCGCGAAAGCGGGCAGGGCGGCGGCGGGGAGAAGGTAAACGAGGGCGTGGCGCACAAAATTCCGAAACAACCGATTGCAAAGGCGGTCAGGCCGAGCGTTGCCCGGCCGCCCCCTCTCCCCTGACCCCTCTCCCGCGAGGGGAGAGGGGGACCCGGCGCGGGTTTTGCCCTCTCCCCTCGCGGGAGAGGGTGGCGCGAAGCGCCGGGAGAGGGGTGTGCGGCCGTAAGCCGCTTCTACGTATTTATTACCCACTTCTCCGGCATCAATCCAGATTGCTTTCATACTTTCACCGTACCCGTATCTTGTATTGCGGGGCGCTTGTTCCCCGTAGTAGTAGCCCGTCGCCATCAATCTTGACTAGGTAGCGGTTGCCGTCGAATTCCAGTTCATCGCCGTCATTGGCCGTGATGATTTCTTTATTCCATTGAATTTGGGCCACGCCCCCGCCGTGCCCCCGTGCCAGTGCCTTGAGCTTGAGTTCGCGTTTGAGCAAAGCGGCGTTTTCCATATAGCTGTCTGTGCCGATGCGGCTATGCCCTTCGCGTAAGCGCGGCGAGACTTCAAACGGGTCGCGTTCGATGTTGGGCATCATGGCGGGCGCAACGGATGCCGTGACAGTGGGCACTGCCGCAGCGGGTATCTCCGTGGGCATCACGATGTTGATTCCTGTCGGTGCGCCGATAACGGGCAGGGAGAGCCAAAGGCAGGCAAGGCAGAGATAGGGTTTTATGCGCATGGCGTTAGCCTCCTGTCGATGCGGTCAAAATGGCTTGGAAAAAAGCGAAATAAACAAAGCCCACTACGACGCCAATCAATAAAGTGAGGATAGGTTCAAACATGGAAGCAAGCAGTTTGACGCGGGCATCAAGCGCCCTTTGGTAGTGCGTACCTAGCGATTCCATGACGGTTTCAATTTGGCCGCTTCGTTCCCCGGCGGCGGTCATGTGCCGCATGAGGATGGGGAATGCGGGCAAATTTGTGGCGACGGCCAGACTTTTGCCTTGGAGCACGCTGGTTGCCGCCGAGGTGAAAGCCGCCGCGTAGAAGGTGTTATTTGAGGATTGGGCGCAGATGCGGAGCGCTTCTAGCGCCGTGAGGCGGCTTTTGATGAGGATGCCGAAAAGCCATGTGGCTTGCGCCATCGCGGCGGCGGCAAGCGCCCCGCCGATAACGGGGATTGCAATCACGGCACGGTCGATATGTTGCTGAAAGCCCGGTATCCGCCGGAGCAACAATAAAGCTAGGCATGTTATGGCGACAGACGATGCGAGAGCAGTGCCCCACTGGCTAAACCAGTCGGCAATGTCCAATAGGGTTTGTGCGGCCCAAGGCACTGCTTTGCCGCGCCCCGCAAAGAAAGTGGCCAGACGCGGGATGACGGACGTGACCAAAAAATAAACCACCACGATGGAGGCGCATATCAATATTCCCGGGTAAACCATCGCGTTCACAAGTTGCCGCCGCACTTCGGTTTTGCGCTCAATCATGGCCGCCATGCGGTCAAATATGATGCCAAGCTCACCGGAGGCTTCGCCGGCTTCGACCAATTTCAAGGTGAGGCGGTTAAACAGCGTTTTTTCTTTGTTCGCGGCGGCTGAAAAAGGATTACCCCGGCGTATATCGTCGGCAATTTGCGCGGTAGCGCGGGTCATCCGGGGTTTTGAGGTGAATTTTCCGGCGGCGCTCAAGGCTTCATTTAGCGTGTGGCCGGTTTTTAGCATCAGGCTCATCTGGCGGTAGAAAAGCGCACGGTCCGCGTCACGGATTCGCCGCAAGCCCGCCAAACCTTGGGTAAAGGCTTTGAACGGGGAACGTGCGCTGCCGGGGCGGGTTTCGGCAAGGGTTAGCACTTTCAGCCCGCCCTCACGCAGCGTGCGCCGCGCATCGGACTCATTGAGCGCGTCTAGCTCGCCGCGCTGCTCAATGCCTTTGGCATCGAGGCAAAGATAGGCATAGAGGCTCACAGGAAATTCTCCACTTCTTCAAGGCTAGTCATGCCCGCCAGCACCTTTTCACGGGCATCGTCGGCGAGTTGCCAATAGTTTTTTGAGAGCGCGGCGATTTCTTGTTCGCTGGCGCCATTGGAAATAGCGGATGAGATTTCTTCATCTATCCACAGGCTCTCGTATAGGCCGATGCGCCCTTTGTAGCCTTGCCCTAGGCAGCGCGGGCAGCCGTTTGCCCTCCAGAGTTTGACGGGAAATTCGTCGTTGTCTGCCTTGAGCCTTTGCCGCTCGCGTGGGGTTGCTTCGGATTCAGTACGGCAATGCGGGCAGAGCATCCGCACGAGCCGTTGCGCAAGAATGCCGCGCAGGGTGGCGCCCAGCATGAACCGCTCACAGCCGATGTCGAGGAGCCGTGTCACCGCGCCGGGGGCGCTGTTGGTATGCAGCGTGGAGAGCACCATGTGGCCGGTGGTGGCGGCTTTGAGCGCAACGTCGGCGGTGTCGTGGTCCCGGATTTCGCCTACCAAAATAACATCCGGGTCGTGCCGCAAAAACGCCCGTAGCGCCGTGGCAAAGCCAACTTTGCCGTTAATCTGCATTTGCGAGACGCCGGGAATCAACTGTTCGATAGGATCCTCGGCGGTCAGGATGTTGAGGCTATCGGCGTCCAGTTCCCGGAGCGCGCAATACAGCGTGGTGCTTTTGCCGCTGCCCGTGGGACCGGTGACAAGCACGATGCCATGCGGGTGATTTAGGGCATCACGCAACCGCACTGTCATGGCCGGGGGGAGTCCGAGGGCATCTAGCGTTTGCCGTCCGGGGTCGCTTTTCATCACGCGCATCGTGAGGCGTTCGCCAAATTTCACGGGCGATGACGCCACGCGCATTTCAATGGGTTCGGTGTCTGGGACGGGATAAATCAGCCCGCCGTCTTGCGGGGCGCGTATCTCGGAAATATCCATGCCGGAGAGCACTTTGACTCTCGAAATTAGCCCTTCGCCCAATTCTTTTGAGAGCGGCGCGCCGATGATTTCTAGCTTGCCGTCAACACGTAGCCGAACCCGCGCGCCTTCGCGGGTGGCTTCCACGTGAATGTCAGAAGCCTGCCGCAGCAGGGCCTCACGCACGATGCGGTCAAGAAGCGTGACGGGGTCGATGTTGCTTGATTCGGCTAACGCCTCTTTTCCCGCAAGCCGGGAAATGAGCAATTCCAGACCTTCCGGTTCCGTCAAGGCCAGCGGCAGCATGCCGAGCACGCGGCGCACGGATTCAATGCCTGTGACATCATCAGGGTTGGCCGTGACGAGGTGCGCGACGTTTGAAGGGTTACGCAAAACCGTTATCGGATGGCGCTTGAGCAACGTGGCGGGGAGTTTGTTACATAGCACCTCGTCAGGCCGCCAGCGCGACAGGTGCGCGAACGGCATCCCCCGCAGTTCAGCCAGCGCGAGATAAAACGCCGTTTTGGGCAGCGAGAATTCAACAGAGAGCGCTTCCAGCAGGCTCAGCCGCCGCGCCCGGGCGATAGGTTTTGTCCGCGCCAGCTGTTCGTTGCTGAACAGCCCCGCCTGCAAACCGGCTTGAATCAAGGCGCTTTCATTTGCGGCGTTCATGAGCGTTCTCTGGGCTGCTTTCTTTTTGGGCTAACAACGCGAACCCTTCCGGGTTCCGCGACAGCGGGCGGGCGGTTTCCATCGCCACAATGCCTTTGCGGACAAGTTCTGCCATTGATTGGTCATAGGTTTTCATGCCCAGCGAACTGCCCGATTCCATTGCCGAATAAAGCTGTGACGTGCGGTTTGAGGCGATGAGGTTGAGCACGGCGGGGGTGCCGCGCAGGATTTCAACCGCCGGGGCGCGGCCGGCCTTGTCGGCGCGGGGCAGTAATTGCTGTGCGACAACCGCTTTGAGGACAAGCGCCAGACGGTGGCGGGCCATCGCTTGTTCTTCTCCGGGGAACGCGCCGAGGAAACGTTCCGCCGCGCCTGTCGCGTCCCCCGTATGCAGCGTGGAAAAAACAAGGTGTCCGGTTTCAGCGGCCGTGAGCGCGGCCCGCATGGTTTCGGTGTCGCGCAATTCGCCCACAAGGATGACATCCGGGTCCTCCCGCAGGGAAGCCCGCACGGCGGTGGCGAAATCGGGCGTGTCCTGCCCCAATTCCCGGTGGCTAACCAGCCCTTTGATGGAGTGATGCACAAATTCCACCGGGTCTTCGATGGTGATGATGTGCCGCGTCTGGTTGGCGTTGATTTCGTGGGTAATCGAGGCGAGCGTGGTGCTTTTGCCGCTGCCGGTCACGCCCGTGACGAGCACTAGCCCAAACGGTAGCCACGCGAGTTCCCGAATTTCGGGCGGCAAAAGCAATTCGCTAAAGCTGGCATAGCGGTCCGGCAAATAGCGGGCGACCAGCGCCAGCCGTCCCATCGAGCGGAAAAAATGGATACGGAACCGATGCCCGCCCGCGCTGTGGCCCAGGTCGGCACTGCCGGTTTCAGCAAGCATTTTTGTGCGCACCTCCGAGAGCAGGGTTTCCGCAAGGCACGCCATTTCCGGCGTATGCCAGATGCGTCCCTCGCACATCTCAAGCTCGCCGTGGATGCGCCAGCGCGGTGGCAAACCCGCTACCAGATGCAAATCCGAGGCATCCGCTTTGGGAAGGCGTTCGAGCAGGGCGTTGAATACGGAGAGTACGGAGGTTTTCATTACCTCTGGCTTTTCTGCGAGGGGTTCCCTCACCTCTGGACTCTCTGCGAGGGGTTCCCTCACCCCTAACCCCTCTCCCAGAGGGAGAGGGGGATGACTGTTCTTTTCCTTGTGGGGAGAGGAACCGCTGACACACCCCTCTCCCTCTGGGAGGGGGGCAGAGGGTGAGGTGCTGACACATCCCTCTCCCTCTGGGAGGGAGGCAGAGGGTGAGGTGCTGATACACCCCTCTCCCTTTGGGAGAGGGGCGGGGGGTGAGGGAAAAATACGTTCAGACGGCAAGGTGAATCTCCACTTCCAGCCATTGCCGGACGGCGCGGTTGTCTTTTTTCTCGATGCCTACGCCAATATCCACCCACACGGGTGCGGCGATGAAGGCGAGTTTGCTTAAGCCGTCCAGAAACTGCATGAGTCCCCGGTAGCTGGCCCGGCTTTTCATTTTGAGTAGCGGGCGGTGGTAGGGGTTGGCTTCTCCGGCCGCTTTGAGGCGTTCTGGCGTGGGGGGGCGCTCCCGGTCATCTTTATCTTTGTAGATATGTTCCAGCGAGACCACTTCCATATCGCCCGTTTCTGCCAGACGGGTGATTTCTGATTTCAGCGACTGCAAGCTGTCGAGGTTATCTAGCGGGACAAAACGTTTTTCGAGCCGCGTTTTTTCCGATTCCAAATGGGCAATAGAGGCCGCGACTTTTTCCGACTCTTCTTTGATTTTTTGCGGGTCCATGCCCGCCGCCTTAGCAATGTCAGGCAGTTTTATTTCGCCGCCGCTGGTTTTTTTGCGTTTATCGAGTTTTTGCTGTTTGTAGGTGAGGTCGCCCAATTTTTTATGGTCTGGATACCAGACGAGCAACCCATAAAAAATAGCCGTGACCGCGCAAAAAGCGCCAATCAACTGGTTGATTTCAGCGGCGCTGAATTTTTTCAGCCGTGCGGAAATATTTGCCGCGAGAGATTTTGCGTTCACGGCTGTGCCTCCCCCGCGCTGGCATCTAGTTCTTCCGCCGAAGGCAGGAGCCAGAAAACAACTTGGTAGCCGTTACGGTCCATGCGCCCTTTGGCGGGTTTGACTTCCGCGCCGGCCACGGCGTAGCCCGTGCCTGCGAGGGCTTGCTGCATGTTGAGCGCAAAAGACTGTGCGCCGGTGTAGCTGGAGGACCAGCCCACAACCTGAAGATGCCCTATGTCGCGCCCCGCCCGCACCCCTCTTAGGGCATCTAGTACCACGTCATCGCCAATGTTCTGGGCAATCATCCGCAGCAGGCCGGGAAGCCGTTTGGTCATGCGTTCGATTTCGCTCATGCGGTCGACTTCCGGCAGCAATTGCGCGAGGAGTTCACGGTCTTTCTGGAGCCGCGCCCGGAATTCCCGGCTCTCTGTTTCCCGCTGCATGATGGCTTTTTTGACGTTTGCCTGTTTTTCCGTTTCCCGGTTTTCAAGTTCAAACCGGGCTTGGATTTGTTTGATGGCGGCATGTTGCTGGATGTGGACGCCGCCAATGGCACACAGCGTGAGCAGCGGGGCGGCCGTGCGCCAAACAATGGGGTTTTTCCAGACAGGCGCGGGAATCGTGCCAAAGCGGATGCGCGGCAGGAATACGGAGGCGGTTTTATCCCGCCAGACCCGCGCCATGCTTTTGAGAAGGGTGTGCTGGGCGGCGTGCGGATGCCGGAATTGGATGGGTTTGTCCCAGACTTGGGCAAGCTCATCGCGGAGGGTGATGAGCTTTGCGGTGTCCTCGGCGTCAAGGCAAACGATTTCAAATGCCTCGATGCCCCGGTTGCGCCATTCTTCTGACATTGAACTGAACCATTGGGCGTCTAGCGGGCGTCCCATCCGGTTTTCCGTCTGGCAGGTAGTGATGCGCCCGCCGGTGCGCACGGTGAGCATGATTTCTTCCGCATGGACTTCTAGCGCGAGCCGTGTGCCGGTCTCGTCCGGCGTTTCACTGGCGGTGAGGGCAAACGGCAACGCGCCCGCCAGTGTCAGGCGGCGGGCGCGGGCGGCGGCTTCCCATGTTTTCCAGTTGGAAAGCGCGGTTGCCGCGCCTAGCCAGACGGAATCATCTAGCGAATCTTCCGTCCGCCCGACCCAACCACAAGCTAGGCGGGCATCAAGGCTTTGAAGTTTTTCCTGCAAACGCAGGGCCTCATCGAGGTCGTGGCGCGAGATGAGTCCTAGGTCGCATGCCACCTGCCCAAAATAGCAAGGCGTGCTGGACGCGGCACGCCGGAGGGAGAGTTCAAGCGCCACATCTTCCCGCGTTTTTTGCGTGAGCACGCCCCGTGCGGCCAGCACCGCGCCAATTGTCCAAGCCGCCCCGGCTTCTGATACCGGCGTTTCCATTTCCGCGAGGCACAACGCCCACATCTGTGCTTTGGGGCGGGGTTTTTGCGGGTTGATAGGCAAATCAATCCTCGCCGGGACGATGAAGGATGAAGCCAGCAGCAGGGTTTTGGGCGGTTTAATGCCTATTTTTCGCAAGCCGTTGAGCACTTCGTCCAGCGCCTGCCCGAAATCCGCCGAGCGGGAGGCAACGGATTCGGAAAACTGAAAATCCTTTCTGTCCCGAAAACTGACGGGCGCGGCAACTTGTCCCGTCATGCCGCTTGCGCTCCATGTAACGAGTAGGGCGCGGGATTGCAGCGTTTTGGCGAATTCGGCAAATGCGCCGGCAAACGCACTGGCAAATGCCTGTGCCGGGCGTTGGGAGGGGGGAGCGGGTTTTTCAGCGGCAGGGCTGGCGGCGGCCGTTTTAACGCTAACGGAAGGCATCAGGCTAATCAGCCGGGGTTCCTGCCGGGCGGCAAGGGAGTAGGGGGCGTTGCGCGCGCGTTTTTCCATTTAGCGGATTTCCAGTGTGACTGGCGGCGGCAACGTGCCGGGGAAGAAAGCGGGGGTGGCGCTGGCGTAACGGTCTGGTGCTGGCTCGGTTCCGCGTTTGTAGGCGTAGATTTTGTCGATGCCGCCATCGCCGTTTTCACGAAGAAGTAAGAGAAGGTGGCGGCCTAAAGGAAATGGGGCGGAAGCCGGATTGCCCCCGCAAGCGGTATTCACGTCAAAAATAAGGGTGCAGGTTCCGTTTTCGTCCCAATCGGAGGAGTCCCCGCATCCCTTCTGGCTATTGAACTGCATCCATTGGCGGCCGACGTCGTCTGTATTCCGAAAGACGAGCAGGGCAACGGAAAATTTTCCCGATGCAGGCGCTCCAGTCAGCGTGACGGATGTTCCGGCTAGAGGTGTTGGAACTTTAAGCGTTACCCGCCACGCATTTAAGTTAGCCGTTTGCCAATCGCCGGGGGCAACAACGGTGCTTCGGTCGGTTTCCGCATCCTCGTTTTCTGGAACAGTGGAAGTAACACCTATTTGGTTATTTGCGCCAAGGCTTGTGATGATGAGGTTTGAGTCGGGCGTTGTGGATTGCGTGAACAGCCATCCAAAGTTTTTTTTGTCGGCATCAGGGTTTGCTGGGTCGGCGGTACTCCGGTTGCCCCAACCATCGCGGAAAACGGGCGTTGAACCCTCGTTGTGCGCAATCCCGGCGAGATAGTTGCCCCGGTGTCCCTTGGTAAGCATGAGAGAAACGTCCGTTGCCGAGATAGGGGTTGCGCCCGTCTGAACGCAGTCCGGGCCGACAGTTGCGGAGAACCGGGGCATGACGCTTTTTTGTTCCGCAAATCCCGCCGGCCGTTCGACAAGTTCAGAGACGCTCTCCGGCAACCTGCCGTTATCCGCCACAAAACCGGAGAGGCGCACTGCGCCGTCCCACGCGGGCGATTCCAGCCCGAGGATGGCGCGGCGCAAGGTGGTGAGGCGGGCAAGGGTATCGTCAATCCGTGCCGTGGCTATCCGGCCATCCGTCACCAAGCTGAACGCTGTCGCGGCAATGGCGGAAAGAATCGCCACCACCACTAACAGTTCAACAAGCGTGAAGCCGGATTTGGGCATCATTTCCCTTCGCTGGCAAACGAAATAATCACCAACGCCGGCCCGTAGCGGTTGTTATAGACATGGAAGGCGTAAAACTCATGTTCCGTGCCGGGTTTGAGTTCTTTTGCGATGCGCTGGGCGGTTTTGTTTTCCACATAAGCCGCCAACGGTTTGTCACCGCCATATTCCAGTACCACGCGCTGGTTAACTTCCCCTACCGAGGTGATGCCCATCATGCTCATGACCTGTTTTAGATAATCGCTTTTTTGCGTTTCGGGCATCCGCTGGAGCTTTGCGTGAAACCGCACGGCGCGGGGCGCGAAAATGGCGCGGGTGCCATTCGTCATGCGTGAAACGGGGACGAGTTTTGAAAGGTCAATCTGCTGATAGCTGGCGCGGGGGTCATCCGGGACGTCCTGTGCCTCGTTCTGGCAGGGAGCGGTAGAAGGCACAATCAGCAGAAACGCCGCGAGGGAAAGAAGATGTTTGCGTTGTGTTGTCATGTTGAATAGGGTTAGAAAAAAAATCAAAGGCAAATTACAACGTCATCCTCGCCGTCGGGGTCGCTCTCTTCAGGCGGGCAGGTGCTGCTTGTGCGTGAAGCCCCGCCAAAACGCCCATCCATCCCCGCATAAATAACGCGGGGCGGTATGCCAAGCCCGTCAGATGCGGGAGGGGTGTAGACAAAAAGAAAAGGCCGTGCGTGGCGTGAGAACTCGTGCTTGTCGCGGTTGTAACCGGGCGCTGACGGAAGCAGCGAGCGCCATTGCCATGCGCCGCTGTTATCCGGTTCAAACGCCGGTCCCGCCCCGTAGGCGGGAACGTTTTTTACCGCCGGGTTTTCCGTATCAACCCATCGCTGGTTAGCCAGCGGCAGATAAGGGCCATTCCAGCCCCGGCGGGCGGTGGCGTCCCGTGTTTGCAGGGGGGCGAGCGGGTGTTCCGCGCATAGGGCAGGGGGGGTAAAAAGTAGCGTGAGGTTGGCGTCATCGTTAAACCAGTCTGCCCCGCTTGGCGGGAGTGCGCCCGGGGCAATCCCGCCGCCGCAATCGCCGCCGCTTGCCGCGCAACCGGCGAGGGCGGCGCAGTTCGTGGCGGGCCTAAAAACGCTTTCTTTGGGCCAATAGCCAGTGTCGTCATGAAATTGCCGCAACGCCGCCGCTAACCGCAGGAGTTCAACCCGCGCTATTTCGTCCTCAACCCGGCGGTCGGTATCACGCAACATGATGGTTGCCGTGCCGGCAAGGACAACAAGAATAGCGATAACGGCGAGGAGTTCTAGGAGGGTGAAGCCCCCGCACTCCGTAAAAACCTTTTCCCTTACCCGGCCAGCAGGAGAGCATTTCGGGCAAGGGGAAAGGTGCTCTATGCGAGCAGGCTTTCTTAGGGAGACGGAAAAAACAGTCATGCGCAGCATGAGGTGTTTCGCATAAAACGGCGAGCGAAGCCCGCCCGCCGTTGTTACGCTAAAACCCTGATGGAATTAGGTGGGACGCATGCCGTCCAATTCACCCAGTTCTTCGTCTTTGGTATCTCCCGCGCCATCGATGATGGCTTGGAAAATGGCCTGTCCGCCTGCGGCTTGTTCGGTTTCAGCGGAAGTAGCTGCATCCCAAACCATCTTCGACGGATTCAAGTTGAACAGCACGATGAAGCGGTTGTATTCGTCAGCCGCAACGTGACGGTAAACCGGCACGTTTGTCATCGCGCCGAGTTGGGAAGGCGAGAACAGGGTTGAATCGGGACCGATACCGAAAGCGACTAGTTTGTTGTGTTCGGCGTCAGTCGTTGCCCCGATAGGTACGCCAACCCGTTGCGGGTCGCCTCCCCACACCATGACGGGATTGGAGGCTGCCAGAGCATGATGGCCCGCCGCGCCGCAACCATTTGCCTCGGGTGTGCGGTAAATATTTTGCGCCGTTACGTCGTTACCCTTGTTGCGGATTAGGCCACCGATACCCGCATCAGCGCGGGTGTTGTCGCATGACACACTAGCGGGCCAGTCGGCGTTTGTGGCATCCGTATCGACTACGCGGACTCGTCTGATGCCAACAGCGTCTAGCGCAGCCACGTCATCAGCAGATAACGTGCTTAGTTCAAGGTTACTGCCACCGCCCGGTGTTGCACCAAGGGTGGGGTCGAACAAATCTTCACTAAGAATCGCCAGAGGTTGTGCGCCATCCAAGTCGCCAGCAGCGTTGGCAAAAAGCGAATCCCACACATCAGGATAAGCGTTGTTCAAGACGCGGTACGTTTGGATGGCATTGGAGAGCTCCGCCATCATGGTCACGTGGGCACCCGCCGCTTGCTTGCGGTCGGTATCTTGCAACATCAGGGAAGCCGTCCCGGCAATGGCGGCGAGGATAGCAACTACAACCAAGAGTTCCAGCAGCGTGAAGCCGCCTTGTTTGTTGCGGATGCGCTGGAAGCGGCGGCGTAGGCCACGGTCTTTGACGCCGGAAGCGTCGATGGATTGGATTTTGGCCTTGAGGTCGGCCTTTTTCAGGGACAGCAGTTTGGACAACATAGACATGAGTGAGACTCCTTGCAGATTGAAGAATTGGCTCGGCGGTGGTTTCCCCCACGGAAATCCATGCCGCAGTGACGAAAGTTCCGGCGTAATGCCGGGGTGATTCCGCTGCGGCCCCACGCCGCCAGCCGGTTGCTTCATCTGCCAGACCCACTCTGGCCAGAATTTTTTGTGCCCGCGCCGCTTTAGGCGGCTGAAGGCGGGTAATCCACTACAAACCTGTATTGCTTGCCGCAATGCAGAATGACTTCTTTCTGGCCCCTCCGCAGGAGGCGCATTTCAACCCGTATCTCCGCGAACCCGTCATGCGCAAGGGCTTCCCGGTACAGTTCCTCCAGCTTTTGGAGAACTTGTGCGTTGGTTTGAGTGGGCTTGTCGCCCATTGCTGAAAGTTTTTCTTTGGCTTGCATAGTTTGTAATGAGAACGTCTATCAACATGATATTCATTCTCATAACGGGATGTCAACAC
>JAIRPB010000222.1 GCA_031257305.1 Azoarcus sp. | reverse complement strand
CTTGCCGACTATCTCGTCGCCAACGTGCAAGACCCCCTCACCCGTATCACCGGCGTAGGCGAAGTACAGGTATTTGGTTCGCAGTATGCGATGCGTATCTGGCTTGACCCAGACAAACTCAACAAGTACAGCCTCACCCCCGGCGATGTGCGCAACGCGCTGCTCGCGCAAAATACCCAAGTTTCTGCTGGGCAAATTGGCGGTACGCCCGCCGTACCGGGGCAAGGCTTTACCGCCAGCATTACCGCGCAAAGCCGACTTCAAACCACCGAACAATTTGAGGCTATTTTGCTGCGCAGTACCCAAGATGGCGGCGAAGTGCGCCTACGTGACGTGGCCCGCGCCGAAATCGGACAAGAAAACTATGGTTTCCGCGCCCTGAACAACGGCAAGCCGTCTGGCGGCATCGGCATCAAACTCGCGGCAGGCGCCAATGCGCTGACTACCGCTGACGCTGTCAAAGAAAAGATGAAGGAACTTCAGGCTTTCTTCCCGGAAGGCATTGAAGTCATCTACCCGATGGATACCACGCCTTTCATCCGTATCTCCATCAATGAAGTCGTCAAAACCTTGGTCGAGGCCATCATCCTTGTTTTCTTTGTGATGTTCCTCTTCCTTGAAAACTTCCGCGCCACGATTATCCCCACCATCGCCGTGCCCGTTGTGTTGTTGGGAACTTTCGGAATCATGGCGGCTTTCGGGTTTTCCATTAACACGCTCACCATGTTTGGCCTAGTGCTTGCCATTGGCCTACTCGTTGATGATGCTATTGTCGTCGTCGAGAACGTCGAGCGCATCATGAGCGAAGAGGGCCTCTCCCCCATCGAGGCCACCCGCAAGTCGATGGACCAAATCACCAGCGCCCTAATCGGCATAGCGATGGTGCTCTCGGCGGTGTTTATCCCGATGGCGTTCTTTGGCGGTTCCACCGGCGTCATTTACCGGCAGTTTTCCATCACCATCGTTTCTGCAATGGCGCTTTCCGTGCTGGTCGCCATCATCCTGACGCCTGCCCTGTGCGCCACCATACTTAAGCCCATCGCAAAAGGCCACGAAATGGGCGAGGGAAGCCTCTTTAGCGGCTTCTTTCATTGGTTCAACAACATGTTTGCCCGTGGCACGAACACCTATGTGCAAACCGTTGGCCACATCCTAGGCCACAAGGCGATGTTCCTGCTTATTTATGGCGTTATCATCGCCGTGCTTGCTGTGCTCTTCCACATTCTGCCCACCTCTTTCCTGCCGGAAGAAGACCAAGGCATGATGCCGACCATCGTCACTCTGCCCTCGGAAGCGACGCAGGAACGCACGTTGAAAGTGCTCGATAAAATCCGCAAATACTATAAAGAAGAGGATCCAGAAAAAGACAAAATTGACCTCGTATTTACGATTGCCGGTTTCGGTTTTGGCGGCATCGGGCAGAACATGGGCATGGCCTTTATCCGGCTCAAAGATTGGGACGAGCGCAAAGAAGAGTCACAAAAAGTCTGGGCATTCAACACACGTGCCAATATGGCGCTGTCGCAAATCCGAGAGGCGTCGGTATTCGCCGTAATTCTGCCTGCCGTAATGGAACTTGGCCAGGCCAACGGGTTTGACCTTCAATTGCAAGACCGGGGCGGGTTAGGCCATGAGGCCCTGCTGGCCGCACGTAACCAGTTCCTTGGGATGGCCGCCCAAGACAAGCGCCTTGCGCGGGTCCGTCCCAACGGCATGGAAGACAATTACGAATTCATCCTCGAAATTGATAACGCCAAAGCCGGTGCGCTAGGCGTCACCGTGGCGGACATCAACGATACGCTGGCCACGGCGTGGGGGGGATACTATGTCAATGATTTTATTGACCGTGGCCGCATCAAAAAAGTCTACCTGCAAGCCGATGCCCCTTCCCGGATGACCAAAGAGGATATCAACAAATGGTATGTCCGCAACAAAGCGGGCGGGATGGTCCCATTTTCTGCCTTCACCACGCCCAAAGACGGGTATGGCTCCCCCCGGCTCGAACGCTTCAACGGACAGCCCTCGTTCAATATCCAAGGCAACGCGGCTCCGGGGCTTTCTACCGGCGAGGCAATGGCGGCTGTCGAAGAAATTGCCAAAAAGCTCCCCCAAGGGATTGGCTTCTCTTGGACGGGAGTCTCGTTTGAAGAACTTCGGTCCGGCGCACAGGCTCCGGCGCTCTATGCCCTCTCCGTACTCGTCGTGTTCCTGTGTCTCGCGGCGCTCTACGAGAGTTGGTCAGTGCCTTTCGCCGTTATCATGATTATTCCGCTCGGTGTAATCGGTTCGCTGCTGGCCGCCACGATGCGCGGGCTATCCAACGACGTTTATTTCCAAGTGGGGCTGCTGGCCACTATCGGGTTATCCGCGAAAAACGCCATCCTTATCGTCGAATTTGCCAAAACCGAACTGGAAGCGGGCAAAAACCTCATCGAAGCCGCGCTACTGGCCGCCCGGATGCGTCTGCGCCCAATTCTCATGACCTCGCTGGCCTTCGCGTTAGGTGTGCTCCCGCTGGTACGGGCCAGCGGCGCGGGTTCCCATAGCCAAAACTCTATCGGTACCGGCGTATTGGGCGGAACCATCACCGCCACGGCGTTTGGTATTCTGTTTGTGCCGTTGTTCTACGTCACCATCAAACTCATTTTCAAAGACAAATCCGCCCCAACCGCTGCGGTGCCCTCTCACAATAAGGTTGCCACGTCATGACATTCCCGCTCCGTACCCTATACGCCGCGTTGGCGACGGCACTCGCTGCCGGATGTACGCTTGCCCCAAGCTATGAACGCCCTGACTTGCCTATTCCGTCAGAATGGGCCACGGCGGATAGCGCCGTCACAGGCACAGCCGCATCCGAACTGGCTTGGCGTGATTACTTTGCTGATACCCGTTTGCGCGAAGTCATTGAACTTGCGCTCGCCAATAACCGAGACCTGCGGGTTGCCGCGCTCAATATCGAGCGCGCCCAAGCGATGTACCGCATCCAACGTGCCGACATTGCCCCTTCAATCAACGTCACAGGCAACCAGAACGCCCAACAGGTACCGGAAAGCCTTAGCCAGACCGGCAACGATTACATCACCCGGCAGTACAACGCCTCCGTTGGCGCTTCGTGGGAACTGGATTTCTTTGGCCGTATCCGCAGCCTGAACAGGCAAGCACTCGAAACATATCTTTCCACCGAAGAAGCCCACCGCAGCGCGCAAATCAGCCTCGTCGCCAGTGTTGCTAACGCTTGGCTGGCGTTGGCGGCCGACCGCGAATTGCTTGATTTGGCTCGTCGTACCTTCGTCACCCAACAAAAATCCGTCGAACTCATCCGCAAAAGTTTTGCGGCGGGCGCGGCCTCCGCGCTTGACCTCGCCCAAGCACGCACGGCAATGGAACGCGCCCGCGCCGACTCTGCCCGCTATACCGCCCAGCTTAACCGTGACCGCAACGCGCTTGCCCTGCTGGTGGGCGCACAGGTTCCCGAAAACCTGCAAGCCGAAACGCTTGCCGCCGCGCTCTCCACCGTGGCTGACCTTCCCGCCGGCGTCCCTTCAGAAGTGCTCACGAAGCGCCCTGACGTATTACAGGCAGAATTCATGCTTCGTGCCGCCAACGCCAATATTGGCGCGGCACGGGCGGCTTTCTTCCCGCGCATCTCCCTCACCGCCGGGCTAGGGACCGCTAGCCTTTCGCTGGATGGCCTGTTCGAGTCGGGCACCAAAGTCTGGTCGTTCGCGCCACAAATTATTCTGCCCATCTTTCATGCCGGGGCGCTCCGCGCCAGTCTTGACCGCGCAAAAATCGAACGCAACATCCAAGTCGCGCAGTACGAAAAAACCATCCAGTCCGCTTTCCGCGAAGTGGCTGATGCTTTGGCTGACCGCGCCACGCTGGCTGAACAAATTGATGCCCGCCGCGAACTGGTCAACGCCGCCAATGAAAGCTACCGCCTGTCCGAAGCCCGCTACCGCAGTGGCCTAGACAGCCACCTAGTCTTGCTTGATGCCCAACGTTCCCAATACTCCGCCGAACAAGAACTCATCGCCACCCGCCTTGCCGAAGTCAGCAACCGGGTAACGCTCTACAAGGTTCTCGGCGGCGGTTGGAAGTAACCACATTTCCAAACCCACCCATCGGCCAATGCGGGGGCACGGTGCGCTGTGCCCCTTCAACAATGCGGACAAATAGAATCAAGCCAATGCGGGGCGCAAAATTGCCCACTGAAAAACCAATCGCAACACGCTATGGCGTTGCGTCAACCGCCCCCGCAAATTTTTTGGCATGAGCCGTTTTATACCGTTGCCGTTCAACTCAATACACGTCGTAATTCACAAAGACGTATCGCATCAACCCGTACTTTGATGTATGGTTGCGGGTTGCGATTGAAAGCACCAAACGAGGGAACCACAAACATGCGCGCTAGCAAAGCAAAAACATCCACTGCCCCAATGACCGAAAAGGAAATCCTGTCCGCGCCGGAATCCGACTATATGTCGGTACGGCAGTTGGACTTTTTCCGGCGGCGCCTACAGGAAGAGAAAAACCAGCTTCTCAGTAATGCGCAAGAAACCACCACCCATTTGCAGGATAACGAATCCACGCCCGACCCTTCCGACCGCGCCAGCGTGGAAGAAGAACATACCCTTGAACTGCGTGTACGCGACCGCGAACGCAAGCTGTTGAAAAAAATCGAAGAAGCCATCGCCCGCATTGATGCAGGCGAATACGGCTACTGCGAGGAAACCGGGGAACCTATCGGCATCGCCCGCCTACTCGCCCGCCCCACGGCTACTTTGTCCATCGAAGCGCAAGAACGGCGCGAGAAGCTCAAGAAAATGCACGGCGGCTGAAAGTGGGTTCTCTGCTCCGGCAGTTTCTTTGCATCCTAATCCGTGGCTACCAATACGCCATTAGCCCGCTGCTTGGGCCGCGATGCCGGTTTACCCCCAGCTGTTCTCACTACGCGCTTGAAGCCCTTGAAGTACACGGCATCCTAAAAGGAGCCTGGCTGGCCGTCAGGCGCGTCGCCCGCTGCCACCCTTGGCATCCCGGCGGGGCCGACCCCGTACCGCCTCGGCAGGTTTAACAAAAAACCGTAAGGGGCGATGTGTCCCGCACATCGCCCTCTCTTTCCCGCTTTGCCGCCGTATCTCCTTACTTCTCCAGCAAGCTACGTAGCATCCAAGCGGTTTTTTCGTGAATTTGCAAACGCTGCGTGAGCAAATCCAGCGTGGGTTCGTCACTGGCTTTTTCCGCCTGCGGCACTGCGGCACGGGCTGTTTTGGCAACGGCTTCATGCCCGGCGAGCAGGTAGCGAATCATGTCCTGTGCGTTTGGCACCTCTTCCGGTTGCTTTAGGCTGGCCAGTTTTTCGTATTCTTTGTAAGAACCCGGCGCGGGAAAACCTAGGGCACGGATACGCTCGGCGATAAGGTCTATAGCGCCCCACAGTTCGGTGTACTGCTCCTCAAACATCAGGTGCAGCGTGTTAAACATAGGCCCCGTCACGTTCCAGTGAAAATGATGCGTCGTCAGATACAGCGTAAAACTGTCAGCCAGCAGCCTTGATAGCCCTTTGGCGATTTTGGCGCGGTCTTCCTTGTTGATGCCGATGTCGATTTCCATACTTGCTCTCCTCTGGTTCGAGTTTCACATACGGCAGGCCACATGGACTGCCACGGCATTGCGGATGCTACGCCTATCAAGCCTACGGCGGAAATTAAAAATAACTATCTGCTGAATAAATAACGAGAAGGGGGAGTTAGCCAGATGCTGTGGCGCTACACGCCGATTGTTTTACTAACCCCTAGCCCAGATGGTTCACACCGGAACCGTCCCGGGCAGCGCACAGTCGAGAATCGCGGCACGCAGCACGTCAATCACCCCGCTGCGCGGGTACGTGACCCGCCAGACTAGAGCAACCCGGCGCTTGGGTTCTGGCTTGGCAAAGGGACGGGCTGTGACCAGCGATTGGTCATTATCTAGCGCATCCGCCGCCGAACTCGGCAACACCGTTATACCAAGGCCGGTTGCCACCATATGGCGGATAGTCTCTAGCGAACTGCCTTCCAGCGTGCGTTGCAGGCTGCTGGCGGTGCGGCATTCCGGGCAGGCTTCTAGCACTTGGTCACGAAAACAGTTTCCCGCGCCCAGCAGCAGCAACTGTTCCCCGGCAAGCATCTCACGGGTCACGGATTGCCCCTGAGCCCAAGGATGCGAAACTGGGAGCACGACACGGAAAGGCTCGTCATACAGCGGTTGCGTGACAACTCCCACTTCATCCAACGGCAAGCTAAGAATAAGGACATCAAGCTCTGCCCGCTTAAGCGCATCAACCAGTTTGCTGGTGTAATTTTCCTGAATAAAAAGCGGCATGTGCGGCGCACGCTGATGAATCTTTGGAATTAAATGCGGCAACAGATAGGGGCCAATGGTGTAGATAACCCCCACACGCAGAGAACCAACCAAAGGGTCTTTACCGACGGCGGCGATTTCCCGGAAATGGTCGACTTCAACCAACACCCTTTCGGCTTGTGCGATAACGCGCCGGCCGATTTCGGTTATTTTGACCTCGTTGGTCGCACGCTCAAAAAGCAGGACGCCCAGTTCATCTTCTAACTTTTTGATGGCAACGGAAAGAGTCGGCTGTGAAACATGGCATTTCTCGGCGGCACGTCTGAAGTGCCGCTCATGTGCCAAGGAGAGAAGGTAGCGCAGATAGGTAAGGGTCATCGTAACCACATAAAAACATTAGTGAATTGGCGAAATTGTCACTTATTTTAGCTGAAGATGTCCCACCTGCAAACTCTGCTTTTCCTGTCCTGTGCAACTGTTCGGAAAAACTTGGGAACCGTGTGCAAAAAATAAAATCAAATGACGCTACATTTACCGTGAGCGTAGTACGCTTCCTTCATCCCATGAACATCCATAAGGAACAGTGATGAAAAAAACTTTCGTTGCTTCGGCAGCAGTTCTGGCGCTGGCCTTGGCCCCCTTTCTCCCCGGAATCACCGTAGCGCCCTCAAACGCTTTGGCACAAGACAGTAGCGGTGCCACATCAGCCACACAGCGCGGCCTACCTGATTTTGTCAGCTTAGTTGAAAAAGCAGGACCTGCCGTGGTCAATATCAGCGTCGATCAGGTCATTCAGGCACGTAACGACGAGAATAATCCCTTTGCCGGCGACCCCTTCTTTGATTTTCTGCGCCGCTTCGGCGTCCCGTCGCCGGAGTTTTCCATCCCCGGCCATCCAGGCAACGACGCCCCCCGCGTCCGGCAAGGCATTGGCTCCGGCTTCATCGTGAGCAGCGACGGCTTTGTGCTCACCAATGCGCACGTAGTCGGCGACAACAAAGCAGAAGTCACTGTCAAATTAAGCGACAAGCGCGAATTCAAAGCCAAAGTCATCGGCATTGACCGCCGCACAGACGTAGCCGTCGTCAAAATTGACGCCAAAAACCTGCCCGTCGTCGCCATCGGCAATCCCGATGCCGCCCGCGTGGGCGAATGGGTTGCGGCTATCGGCTCGCCGTTTGGTTTTGAGCATTCCGTCACGGCCGGCATCATTTCAGCCAAGGCACGGCGGCTCCCGGATGAAAACTTCGTTCCCTTCATCCAAACCGATGTCGCCATCAATCCCGGCAATTCGGGCGGCCCGCTCTTTGACCTCAATGGCCGCGTTATCGGCATCAATTCCCAGATTTATTCGCGCTCCGGCGGCTTCATGGGCATCTCTTTCGCCATTCCCATTGACGTTGCGATGAAGGTCAAAGACCAGCTTGTCCAATTTGGCCGCGTACAGCGTGGCCGTTTGGGTGTTTACATCCAGAGCGTCACGCCCGAGCTTGCGCCCACATTTGGGCTAGATACGCCACGCGGCGCGCTCATCGCACAAGTAGAGCCGCGCAGTGCCGCCGATAACGCCGGCCTGCAAACCGGGGACATCGTGCTCAAAGTTGACGGCATCGAAGTCAAAGAATCCGGCGAATTACCGCGCATCATCGGCGAGAAACGGCCGGGCAATAAAATCAAGCTCGAAATCTGGCGCAAAAACAAAAAACAAGAAGTCACCGCCGTACTCGACGAACTTCCGTCTGAAGACACAGCGCAAAACAGCCGTAGCGTCCCAAACAAAAACACCCGCGACAAACTCGGGCTTACCCTACGTCCGCTTGATGCGCGCGAAGCCTCAAGCCTTAGCGTTCAAGGCGGCTTAGTCATCGAAAGCGCCACAGGCCAAGCAGCGCGAGCCGGGTTAAGCAGCGGTGACGTTATCTTGGGGCTGAACAACGAACCTGTATCCTCCCCGGCGCAGTTCTACAAACTCATCGAAAAAGCAGGCAAGCGTTTCAACCTGCTCATCCTGCGCGGCAACGCCCGGATTTTCGTCCCGTTTAAGCTGGATTAACGGTTCGCGTTGTGCCTATCACCGCCCCTCTCCCGCAATAAAAGGAGAGGGGCATTGTTGCTTCAAAACCAACAGCCCCACAACCTAAAACATCTGCAAAACCCGTCACGCTATCGAATGCAAAGGCAATAGAGCCGGGCTTTGCCCGCCCTAACCTATCCACTCACCCATCAAAAAAACCCGCTAAACCTTAAAGCGCGATACCGATTCTTGTAATTGCGCGGCAAGCCGTTCCATTTCATGCGCCGCTTCGGCCGTCTGGCCAATCGCGGCGTTGTTATTGTTTGCCAGATCCACAATAACGGAAATGCTCTCTTTTACCGTCAGGCTCGCCCTGCCCTGTTCAGCCGAGGTTTCAGCAATTTGGTCGAGTCCTTTCCCGACATCAATCACCAGTTCATTCGCGCCCGAGAGCACTTGCGCCGCTTTGCCCGCCATGCTGCGGCTTGCTTCGATATGTTCCAAACCGAGCTTAATCGACGACTGAACTTGCGTTGACCGTAGGCCAATGTCTTGGGTAATGGTGTCAATCTGCTCCGCCGAATGGGCTGATTTTTCAGCCAGCTTGCGCACTTCGTCAGCCACCACCGCGAATCCCCGCCCCTGCTCCCCGGCCCGGGCGGCCTCTATGGCCGCGTTGAGCGCCAGCAAATTAGTTTGTGCGGCAATATCGCGCACATCTTGGGTCATGTCGTTAATGGAGTGTGCTGATAAAACAAATGCTTTCATTGCCTCTGCCATGCCTTCAACCGCCCCCCGGGCTTGTTCCATTTCATTGACCAATTGGGCGATGCTGGTCTGCCCGGCTAGCGAACGTTCTAGGCTTTCGTGTGAGCGCGAACGCACCTCGCCGGTATCGCTGACCACCCGCTGAAGGTTGACATTGAGTTCTTCAACTGCCTTGGAAGCAGACAGGGAGCGGTCTGTCTGTTTGCGCGAACCTTCCGCGATTTGCGCCACTTGCGCGTCCATTTCGTGCGCATGGCCCGCCACGGAAACTGCGGAAGAAGCTGTCTGGCGCACCAAGCCGGCGATGGTGCCCAACATGGTATTGAACGTACCCGCCGCACGGCCGATTTCATCCTGGTGCTTCGTCTCCAGCCGCCGGGTTAAATCGCCGTCGCCTTGGGCGATTTCAGAGAGTCCCTCATCCAGCTTTGTGAGCGGGAAACTCACAAAACGCCAGATAAAGAAATAAACAAAACCAAGTATTGGCAGGGAAACGATGAGGATGAAAAGTACGCTCTCATTAAAAAAGCGTTGCGATGCCTCGTTGACGCGGTTCAATGAAATACGCATACTCACCAAGCCTAGCGGGGTGCCTTCTTCAGCCAAATGGCACGCAACGCAGTCTTTTCCCAAATAGTTTTTGGAGGCCAGCGTTGGGATGACGACCCGCAGGTACTCGCCCTGTGCGCCATCTTCAACCTTCATGACTGGCTTACGCTGCGCTAGGGCTGTTTGCTCAAATTCGTCCAAAACTTTTGCGCCGGTATTTCCCGGCCCATAGACCTTACTCACCGCCTCGCCACGGATAACTTCAAGGTCATTGACCAGCGACATTTTTTTGATTTGGTCCAGAAACACATCGCGCTGCGGGACGGTTCCGGTAATCATCATCCCGGTAAGCCCGGCCATCGTCATTTCGTTGACCGTCACCGCAAAATCTTTTGCTTGGTCAACAACAATGCTGTGGTTGACCCGGTGGACCCACACAACCATGCAGCTCCACGCCACCAGCAAAAGCACCCCTATCACGCCTGTAAGGCGCGCCCTGATAGGCAAATCTGAAAAATGACGCATGACTACCCCCTAGGCTACCCTGCCCGGAGCCGGAACGTAGAGCCAATGCCTCCCATCTTCCTTTGACATGAAGCGGAATTTAGTTATCATCTGCCGCTCCAATCACAGTCTGCCGCAGGCATCGTCCCATGCGTATAAGACGAACGGTTAGCGCCGTTACATCCTATCTTCCACATCATGAGGTCAACATGAAAAATTTCACCATCATCGCCATATTTGGCATTACTGCCCTGTCCCTGTCTGCTACGGCCAGTGCACAGGTCAAACCCGAGGACCAAATTAAGTACCGGAAAGCCGCTTATAGTTTCGCCTCTTGGAACATGGGCAAAATCAAGGCTAACCTTGACGGCACCTACAATGCCGACCAAGTCAAAGCCGCCGCCAATGCCATTGAAGCCGTCGCCCATTCCGGGCTGGGCGCGCTTTTCGGCCCCGGCACTGAAAAAGCGGTTGGCGACCAAAAAACGTCCGTTAAGCCCGAACTATTTAAGAATGGCGAGGAAGTTGCCAAGCTGGCCAAAGACTTTGCGGCCGCATCCACCGAACTTGCCAAAGCCGCAGAAAGCGGCGATGCCGCCACCGTCAAGGCCGCGCACGGCAAAGTGGGCGGGACCTGTAAAGCCTGTCACGACCAGTTCAAATCCCGCTGAACCATTTCGCCCAATGCAGAAACTGCAAACCCTAAAGATTGGGGTTTGCAGTTTTTTTCGTCCCCTGATTCACGATTTTGTCTCCGTATCTGTCACATAATCTTAAAAATCGTTCCCGCAAGAGACTAGCCATGATGTTCCCGCCCAAAAAATCCTCCCATCACGCGGAACAATTCATTAACCGCGAACTTTCCCTGCTGCAATTCCAGCGCCGGGTTCTTGCACAGGCCGCCGATAAAACCGTTCCTTTGCTGGAACGCCTACGGTTTTTGTGCATTGTCTCCAGCAATCTTGATGAATTTTTTGAAATCCGCGTCTCTGGCATCCGGGAACAAATCCGTCTCGGCAGCACCTCATCAGGCACCGACGGCATCCCGCCCACCGAATTGCTCACTCTTGTAAGTGCCGAAGTCCATAAAATCCTCGCCGAGCAATATTCGCTGCTCAACGATGACATCCTGCCCGCGCTCGAAAACGAAGGCGTTGTATTCCTGCGGCGCGGGCTTTGGGATGACGCGCAAAGTGCTTGGATACACGATTTTTTCCGGCGCGAAGCCATCCCCGTGCTCACCCCCATCGGGCTTGACCCCGCGCATCCCTTTCCAAGAGTTTTTAACAAGAGCCTCAACTTCGCGGTTGAACTCGAAGGCCGGGATGCCTTTGGCCGCGTCTCCAATACCGCCATCGTCCAAGCGCCCCGTACACTGCCGCGCATCATCCGTTTACCGGACCGCCCCGGCCAGCCGCCGTATACCTTCGTATTTCTCTCTTCCGTCCTGCACACCCACGTCGATGAGCTATTCGACGGCATGCACGTCCAAGGCTGCTACCAATTCCGCGTTACCCGCAATTCCGACCTCTTTTTTGATGAAGAAGAAGTCAAAGACCTCCGCGCCGTGCTCAAAGGCGAACTCCAGCAACGCCACTTTGGCGACGCGGTGCGCCTAGAAGTGGCAGACAACTGTTCTGCTGAAATGGCGGATTTCCTGCTCCAGCATTTCAAACTCGGCCGTGCCGACCTCTACGCCACACCCGGCATCGTTAACCTTGTCCGCATGATGCAGGTGCCCGACTGGGTTGACCGTCCCGAACTCAAATACCCGCCTTTCCGCCCCGGCCTACCTAAGCCCCTCGAACACCAACGGGATATTTTCTCTGTTATCCGTAAACAAGACATCCTGCTCCACCACCCGTTCCAGAGTTTTACCCCGGTTATCGACCTCCTGCGCGCGGGCGCGGATGACCCGCAAGTGGTCGCTATCAAAATGACCGTCTACCGCACCGGCACGGATTCCGTGCTCATGGAACACCTTGTGCGGGCGGCGCAAAAAGGCAAAGAAGTGACCGTTGTCCTCGAACTCATGGCGCGTTTCGACGAGGAGGCCAACATCACTTGGGCCAACCGCCTAGAAGAAGCAGGCGCGCACGTGGTGTATGGCGTTTTCGGCTACAAAGTACACGCCAAATTACTGATGTTCGTGCGCCGCGAACCCGAAGGCTTACGCCGTTACGTCCATCTTGGCACCGGCAACTACCACCCCCGCACCACGCGCTTCTATACCGATTTTGGCCTGCTCACCGCCAACGAGGAAATTGGCGAAGACGTGGCAGAAGTATTCAAACAAATCACCGGCCTAGGCCGCGCCTCCTGCCTCACCCATTTATGGCAAGCGCCCTTCACGTTACAGCCCAACGTGGTCGCGGCCATCAAAAACGAAACCGAAATTGCCCGGGCGGGCCGACGCGCCCGCATCGTTGCCAAAGTCAACGCGCTGCTCGAACCGGAAACCATCGAAGCCCTCTACGAAGCCTCGCAAGCGGGCGTCAATATCGACCTCATCGTGCGCGGCCCGTGCGCCCTGCGTCCCGGCGTACCGGGACTCTCCGAAAACATCCGTGTGCGTTCGCTCGTCGGGCGTTTCCTAGAACACCACCGCATCATGTGCTTCCGCGCCGACGGTGAAAACCGTGTCTATCTCTCCAGCGCCGACTGGATGCAGCGCAATTTCTTCCGCCGCATCGAAATCGCCTTTCCCGTGCTGGATCCCCGCCTCAAGCGCCGCGTTATCAAAGAAGGCTTGCGCGGCTACCTCACCGACACCCAAGCGTGGGACATGCAGCCCGATGGCCACTACCGCCATAAAAACTCCCGCCGTATCCCCCCCCGCTCGGCTCAAAACATGCTCCTTGCAGAATTGGCAACAGGCGGTTAAAAAATACCCAATGCAAGATTTCCGCATCAACGTCTATGCGGTATCGTATTAAAGTCACACGTACCCACGGCCCCGCTAACCAGAAAAATCACCCTCTTCCGCCAACAGGAGCTCACCATGTCTGCGTTTGATTTAATAAAACGTCTTGAAAAAACAAAAACTGACGCGAACCAAGGCAATGCACAAGCACAATATGACCTCGGCTACATGCACGAAGAAGGCCGGGGCATCAAGCAAGACTCCGCGAAGGCCATGCAGTGGTATCAAATGGCGGCAGAGCAAGGGCACACAAAAGCCCAGTACGAACTCGGCTTGATGTACGCCAAGCTCCCGGCCAACAAAAAAAACGAAGAAGAATCCGTTAAATGGATACAAATGGCGGCGGAAGGTTTCCGTCAGGCCGCCGAACAGGGTGACGCAGAAGCCCAATGCCGCCTTGGGGAAATATACGGCCTAGTCAAAGGCGCAAACCAAAACAGAAAATCCAAAATGATTGCGACAGCGCTAGGTTTTTATTCTGGCGAAAAAGAAGCCAAATGGTTTGAAGAAGAGTCCGCAAGATGGTTCCAGATGGCAACCGATGTCTTTCGTCAGGCGGCGGAACAAGGCGACGTAAAAGCACAATTTGAACTGGCCGGCATTTACTGCTGGTTCCTAGGCGGCAAAGAAAACGAAGAAAAAGGCGTACAGTGGTTTCTGAAAGCGGCAGAACAGGGACACGCCGAAGCTCAATATGAACTCGGTTACATGTATTCCACAGGCTGGGGCGTCCCTTGGGCAGATGCAAACGAAGCCCTGAAATGGTATGAAAAAGCGGCAGAACAAGGCAATTCGCTTGCAGACGCCCAAATCGCAAGAATTTACGCCGGTGTTGATGAGCTAATAGAACCAGATTATGCAAAAGCCTTGAAATGGTATCTCAAATTAGCAGAACAAAATGATTTGAACGCCCAATACAATGTCGGCATCCTGTACGCAAAAGGATTAGGCACCGAACAAAACCTCGCGGAAGCCAAAAAGTGGCTGAAAAAAACCGTCGCATCAGGTCATACCGACGCAAAAAAAGCCCTCGAACTCATCGAGTCTTTTCAAAACCCGCAAGAAAATGCGTTAGATGAAATAACGCTGGACTCGCTAAAACTGGTTTTCTGAAAAATTTCGGTTTTTAATTCTGTATATCCCAATTCATAACCCCGCTTATAGCGGTGGAAAGGAATGCTTTTTTCCTGTTTTTACGTTTTCAATATTTTGTAATAGAATTAAGCGTTTCCAATTTATGCCGTGCTAAATGCCCCCCCCGCTCCTGCAACGTTCCCTTGCCGCCGTCTGGCATCCATGCACACAGATGAAGCACCACGAAACCTTACCGCTGGTGCCCATCATTGGGGGCGAAGGCGCGTGGCTTATTACTGAAGGCGGCCAGCGTTTGTTAGACGGGATTAGCTCGTGGTGGGTCAACCTATTCGGCCACTGCAACCCGCGTATCAACGCAGCATTGCGCCACCAGCTTGACCAGCTAGAACACGTGCTGCTTGCGGGTTTCACGCATCCGCCTGTCGTGGAATTGTCTGAACGGCTCTCTGCACTCACGGGCGGGGCGCTAGGCCACGCTTTTTATGCCTCGGATGGCGCTTCAGCCACGGAAATCGCGCTAAAAATGAGTTTCCACGCTTGGCGCAACCAAGGTTTTAGCCAAAAAAACCGTTTTTTATGCTTGGAAGGCGGCTATCACGGAGAAACCATCGGGGCACTGGGCGTCACCGACGTGGCGCTATTCAAGACGGCTTACGCGCCGCTCACGAGGCAAGCCGTGACGGTTCCCTCGCCCGATGCGCGGCGGGCCGCGCCGGGAGAATCCGCCGCCGAGGTGGCCCGCCGGGCCGCCCGCGCGCTGGAGGCACAGCTTCAGGCAGAAAATGGGCGCGTTGCGGCTTTTATTCTGGAACCTCTGGTCCAAGGCGCGGCAGGCATGGTGATGTACGACCCAGAATATCTGCGCCAGGCCCGCATGCTGTGCGATAGCTACCAAGCCCATCTCATTTGCGACGAAATCGCCGTGGGCTACGGGCGCACGGGCACCTTTTTCGCGCATGAGCAAGCGGGCATCCGGCCGGATTTGCTTTGTCTTTCCAAAGGGATTTCGGGCGGCTACCTGCCGCTTTCCGTGGTGCTGTGCCGCGAGGAAATTTTCCGCGCTTTTTATGACAACGACACGCGCAGGGGGTTCCTGCATTCACATTCTTATACTGGCAACCCGCTGGCGTGCCGTGCGGCGTTGGCTACGCTCGATATTTTTGAAGAAGAGGATGTGCTGACATCCAACCGCGCCCGTGCCGCGCAGCTTGGGCGTTTGCTGGACAAAACCTTTTCCGGCCACAAAGCCGTGCGGCATTTGCGGCAACGCGGCATGATTGCGGCCTTTGATGTGGAAGGCGCGGCCAGTGATTTTTCGAGACGGTTTTTCTCGGCGGCATTGGAGGCGGGCGCGTTGCTGCGGCCTATCGGCAACACGGTGTATTTCATGCCGCCTTACGTGATGGACGAACCGGCATTGCACAAGTTAGTTGCCGCCGCCGCCACGGCACTGGATAAGGCGCTCGGATGAACCGTCTCGAACGCCTACGCGCCGCGCTCAACCAACTGGATAGCGAACGCCTGCTCCGCGTCCGCCGCGACCTTGAAAATCCCTGTTCGCCACACCTCACCCTCAATGGAAAATCTTTTACGGCTTTTTGCAGTAATGATTACCTCGGTCTCGCGGGGGATTCCCGTCTAGCGGATGCGCTGGCCGAGGGTGCCCGGCGCTGGGGGGCGGGCGCGGGCGCGTCGCATCTGGTATCTGGCCATTACAAGGTGCAACACGCACTCGAACGGCGCTTGGCGGATTTTGTCGGGCGCGAGCGGGCATTGGTATTTTCGACGGGGTTTATGGCCAATATCGGCATCATCCCAGCGTTAGCCGGACGCGATGACGCCATCTTCGCCGACCGCCTCAATCACGCTTCGCTTATTGACGGCATGCTGCTCTCACGCGCTAAGGCGCACCGTTACCCTCATTTAGATAGGGCGGCGCTTGAACGGCAGCTTGCGGCAAGTACGGCAGAAACAAAACTCATCGTTAGCGATTCAGTATTCAGCATGGATGGCGACGTGGCGCCCTTGCGGGAACTGATGGCGCTTGCGGAACAATTTGATGCGTGGCTGCTTATTGACGACGCGCACGGTTTTGGCGTCCTAGGGCCGCAAGGCCGCGGCGCTCTGGCAGAAGCAGGCATCAATCACTGGCGTCTCATCCAAATGGGTACGCTTTCCAAAGCCGCCGGGGTTTCAGGCGCATTCGTCGCAGGGGAGGCAACCGTCATCGAATGGCTCATGCAAAAGGCACGTTCCTATATTTTCACGACAGGTTCCCCCCCGGCACTGGCCCAAGCATTGCTCGCCAGTATTGACATCATCGAATCAGGCGATGCCCTCCGCGCCCACCTTGCAACACTCATCGAACGTCTCACAAAAGGATTAACCCAGAAACGCTGGAAATTGCTCGCCTCGCGTACCCCCATCCAACCCCTCGTCGTGGGCGATAACGCCGCCGCGCTAGCACTGGCCGCAGCACTCATGAGAGAAGGACTGTGGGTTCCCGCCATCCGCCCGCCCACGGTACCTGCGGGCAGCGCGCGGTTGCGTATCTCGCTATCAGCGGCGCATTCTCTGGATGACGTTGAACGTCTCGTAAGCGCCATCAACCGTTTGGAAGAAACGTTGTGAACAAAACACCGCTCGTCTTTCTGCACGGTTGGGGCATGGCTCCGGCGGTATGGCGGCCTATAACGGCTGCTTTGGGCACAGAAAATTTTGACATTCACACACCCGCCCTGCCCGGCCACGGCGGCAACCCAGCCCATGTGCCCGCAACGCTCACCGCTTGGGCGGAAACACTCGCGCCCGTCCTGCCCTCGGCGGCGGTTGTAGTGGGATGGTCACTCGGTGCCCTGCTCGCGCTAGAACTGGCCCGTGTCCGGCCCAAATCTGTGAGCCGGTTATTTCTTATCGGAGCAACCCCCTGTTTTGTTGCCTCACCCGGTTGGCCGCATGGCTTGGATCCGACGGTGATGGCTTCTTTTTCTAAAAACTATGCCCTTGAGCCAAAACAAACATTGCGCCGCTTCCTGACTTTGCAAACGCTTGGGGAGGCGTCCCGCCGGCAATGGCTTCCCTTGCTGGATGCCGCCGCCGTCCCGCACACAGAACAGCCCCTGCCCGCGTTGGCTGACGGGCTAAAAATCCTCACAGAAACCGACCTGCGCCCTCAAATTGCGGCTATCCGGCAACCCGTCCGGCTTATCCACGGCCAAAACGACGCGCTTATGCCTTGTGGCGCGGCACACTGGTTGTCTGCCGCCCTGCCCCGTGCCCGTCTGGATGTGCTGGACAATTGCGGGCACACGCTACCGTTGTCCCGTGCCGACAATTGCGTAGCCTCTCTCCGCGCAGCCCTCAATGAAGGCGTTGAGCCATGACTACCGCGCCCGGCTCCCATAAAAACCAGATTCGCCGCGCTTTTGACCGCGCCGCCCCCGCATACGACTCTGCCGCCCATATCCAAAATAGCGCCGCGCAACGCCTGCTTGCCTTTGCCAAAGCGCAATCACTGCCCCCGCGCGTGCGCCGCGTCTTGGACGCGGGATGCGGTACCGGGCAATCGCTGACGGCGCTCATGGCCCGCTTTCCGCAAGCACAATGTGTGGCGCTCGATTTTTCCGCCGCGATGCTCGCCCGCGCCGCCCAAACCGCTTCATCCGCCTTGCCTGTCTGTGCGGACATCGAATGCTTGCCCCTCAAAGACGCCTCCGTTGACTTTTACTGGTCAAACCTAGCCCTTCAGTGGTGCTCCCCGGCAATGGCACTTAAAGAAGTAGCCCGGACGCTTGCGCCGGGAGGCGTGGCGCGGATTGCCACGCTCGGCCCCCGGACGCTCCATGAACTGCGGACCGCTTTCAGCGCGGTTGATGACGGCGTGCATGTTATTGATTTCATAGACACCGGCGACTGGCTAGAGGCCGCAAAAAACACCGGATTAACCGTCCAATTCTACTTACAAGAGACACTTTTCGATTTTGCTACCGAATTACGCTCGCTTCTTGGTAACATCAAGGCTATTGGTGCACGCACAGTGATAGGACATCAGCGACGGATACTTGGGCGAAGAGCTTGGCACATTCTCCAATCTGCCTATGAAACATTCCGACGACCCGACGGTATGCTACCAGCAACATATGATTTAATTCTGATTGCATTGAGAAAACCCGCATGAGTTTATTCCACGCATGGTTCGTTACTGGAACCGATACGGGTATCGGAAAGACTTTTGCTGTCTGTACGCTCATTCACGCTGCCAAAATGCAAGGTTTTACCGCCCTAGGCATGAAACCGGTGGCAGCCGGCGCAGAAAACATCAACGGAAAATGGATTAACGAGGACACGGCGCATCTACTCGCCGCCGGAAGCGTCAAGCTCGAACCCGAACAAATCAACCCCTATTGCTTGCGTGCGCCCGTCTCCCCGCATCTTGCCGCGCAGGACGACAATATCCACATCAGCCCCGCGCACATCCGCCTCGCGTTCAACCGCCTCGCAGGCCAATGTGAACGGCTTTTCATTGAAGGCGCGGGCGGCTTTCTTGCGCCGCTGGGTAAAAATATTGACGCCGCACACATTGCGCGTGACCTTGATTTACCCCTCATTCTCGTTGTCGGCATGCGGCTTGGCTGTATCAACCATGCGCTGCTCACCGCCGAAGCCATTGCCGCGCGCAAACTACGCCTAGCAGGCTGGATTGCGAACTGCCTGCCGCCTGTCATGCCCCGTCTGGATGACAACATTGAATTTCTACGCCAGCATATCGACGCCTCGCATCTCGGAACGCTCCCCTACTCGCCCGATGCTGTGCCCGAAAAATTGGCTAAACTCATTGACTTACCCCTATCTGAACCCCTCCGCAAGTTTGTTAGGAGACCATCATGAATTCAGACATCCAAACTTTACAAGATATTTCTCTTGAAAATACAAAAACTTATAGCCATTCGGATGACTCATCCCTGCCTCTGCTATCTGAAGTCGATGACCCTATCCTCACGCTTGAGGAAATCCCAGAAGTCTCGCTTCTGCCGCCTTTATCCGAATCCGATCCTGAATACCTCACGCCCGACGAAATCCCGACCCCGTCGATTTTGCCGTTTTCCCCAAAAACCGCTCCGAAAGCCCCGTCTCAGGCAGTTCCCCCAAACAGCCTGCCTCCCGCAGACAGCGACATAGCCCCTGCTTTGGTAACACCTACCGAAGAGGCGTCTGCCGAAGATGTAGCCGTCAAAGAAACACCTGCCAAAGAAGCCTCCGCTGAAAAAGCGGCCCTTGAGGAGGCTATTGCTGAAGAAACGCCTGAAGAAGATACGCTTGTAGAAAAAATCCCAACAGAATCGGTTTCTGTCGCCCCAGATAGCTTCTTAACCTTGCCGCCCTCCGTGCCCGCCGAAACCTCGCTCTCAAATTACACGCTCCAAGGCACGCCGGGCGAACGGCACAGAACCGTTTTATTAGATTCCCAGATGCGGCTAAGCAGTTTAGATAGCGAGCTTGCCGAACTGGCAAAGCAAACCTATCCCACTGAAAACAAAAGCAAACTACCGCTCCTATTTGCGCTCACTTTTATCTGTACTGGCATCACGCTTCTTATTCTCCACTCAATCAATTTCAGGCCACATGGAAACACGCCAGGTGACGAAATTGAAGTCATGGAATCTCCTATCGCCAGCATCGAAGTTGAACCAGAACCCATCATCGACGACATCCCGCCAAGAACTTTCTTGGAAGCGCCTGCCCCCGTCCTGCAAGAACAAGAAGTCCCCGACATCGGCGTATTTGCCCCAGAAGAATTTGAACAACTCGCGCAACTCATTAGCGAAACCTCGCGTACCTACGAAATAGCAGAACAATATTACAAAGCCCAAGATTACGAAAATGCCTTGGCTCAATATCAAAAAACTGAGGGAAATTTCCAGCGGCTTTTAGCCCATTACGAAAAGTCATTGGGCGCAGAACATAGTGAAACCGTTATTGCCTACAAAAATCTCGCTATAACATATAACAATATCGGGGAGACCTATTTCAACCAAAATAAATACGGTCCCACGTTAGACAATCTAAAAAAGGCACTCTCCATCCGCGAAAAAATCAATGCGCTAGACCATCCCGATACGGGCAGGATATATGCCAACTTAGCGCATTTATACGATGCCCAAGGTAAATACCAAATCGCACTCGACTGGTTTCAAAAAGACCTCGCCATTAGTGAGAAAATAGAGGACAACTTCGATACCGCTATTATTTATGACAATATCGGCAAAGTCTATTTCCACATGGGAAACCGCACTAAAGCAATAGAATCGTTTAGAAAAGCATTAAAAATCCATGAAGCAATAGATATGGGTTCTATAGAAACGGCAACCACCCGGAACAACATTGCCGAAGTCTATCGCACACAAGGCAATTACGAACGTGCCCTACCTGAATTTCTCCAAGCATACCGGACTTACCGAAACCAGCTTGGCGAAAACGACCCCAAAACACTGCTCATCCATGAAAACCTCGAACGCGCCTTCAACAAAACTAGCAATAGCAATACCAATACCGAATTCTCAGAATGGCTGGAAGACTCTTTGCTTTAGCGCACAGCGTACTGGTACACAGTGATATAAAACGGGCAAGCAATACGCCCCAATAAAAAATCTACGCCATTTAAGAAAACGCGGGCAACCGCCCGCGCTTCCTGTTATATCCCACAAACGCAGGCATCAAACCCCTTGTTCCGCGTCGCTCCGGTTTGCCTTTGCCGTTTCATATACCATCAGCACGGCAAGCACCATTAGCACAGCAGAGAGCACCACCAGCACATAGTTCGGGCTGACGGCCCGGAGTTGGTCTCGGATGAGGAAACCTAACGCCGCCATTGTGGTGACGAGCATGAACCACATCGGGACCATGAGCCAGTTATTGCTGGATTTGAGGTCTTTTTTAATCCATACAGCAATGGCCAAAAGGGCAAGCGCCGCCACAAGCTGGTTGGCAGAACCAAAAATAGGCCAAATTGATGTGGCGATGGATACATTCGCATCCGTCTTGGAATACACCAAAATCAATACCCCCACCACGGCAAGCAACGTGGCAAAGTATTTATCAACTTTACCTCTGGATATTTCCTGTATCTGATAGCGCGTTAAGCGAGTCGCCGTATCCAGGGAAGTGAGCACAAAAGTATTGATGGCGAAAAATCCCAGCGTTTTGCCCAATGCGGGGTCAATGCCAATTACAGAAGCAAACTTGCCAAACCCAGTGGCATAAGCCTCCATCGGTTTCCCACCGCCAACCACCATAATTGTGCCAATCGCGATGACCGCAACCAACCCCTCCAGCAGCATCGAACCATAGCCCACTACTAATGCGTCAGATTCTTTGCGCAATTGCTTGGAAGTCGTCCCGCTGCCTACCATCGAAGCGAAACCCGACATCGCGCCGCATGCCACCACCACAAAAAGCATTGGCCACAGGTACTGGTCCTTATCTGTGGCAAAGGATTTTATGGCGGGCAAAACCACTTTAAGTTCGTCCCCGCCAAATATCCCGCCAAATAACATCCCGATGGCGCCCACCACGACGGCAAAATACAAAAAGTAAGAGGCCAGATAATCTCGGGGCTGAAGCAACAGCCACACCGGCAAAAGAGAAGCCAAAATGATGTAGCCCACTAAAATCCACCGCCAAGTTTCAACCTCAAACTTAAAATTCGCGGCGAAATCGGGATGCCCATT
>JAIRPB010000135.1 GCA_031257305.1 Azoarcus sp. | reverse complement strand
CCGCCCCTATAGGGGGTCATTCGCAATGGGTCAGTTTTACGATGAAAGGGGCTATTGGCCCGGGACTAATTGCCTGACGGCGCTGCCGGAGGCGGGCTAGGGGTGGGAACGAATACGACTTTGCCGTCACGTTGCCCAAACCGCCCCACCATAGGGCCTAGCTGCTGAACATCGGGGGTTTTCCAGACTTGCGACTGGCATTTGTCGGTACTGGCTAAATACCACTGGTTTCCTTGGTGCAGTGCCCAAAGCCGGTCGCCCGCTACGTAGACATCCACAGGCGTCATCTGCGATTTGTTTGGGAAGATTTTGACCCGGCGCTGGCACTCTGGCAGACGGGAAACCACTAGGTATTGCTCAACATCGTCTTTCCAAAAATAAGACTGCTCGCGTACCAGCACGAGGGCATGTTCTTTACCCTCAATCATTATGGAAGTGGCGCTGTTCTCACAGCCAGCAAGCAACGCCAGCGCGGCCAATGGCGCAATGGCACGAAACAGGCTTTGTGTGCGCGTAAACGTCATGGCAACTCTCCGTTAAACATCCCCCGCCAGCTTCCACGCAACGGCTCCCCCGGCGCGCAACGGGATTAGCTTATCCCCGCAATAGTCATAACTGGCAGGTACTTTCCAAGATTCGCGCCGGAGCGTGATTTTGTCCTCATTGGGCGGCAGGCCGTAGAACGCTGCCCCGTTGAGGCTGGCGAACGCTTCAAGCCTATCTAGCGCGCCTTCTGCCTCAAAAGCCTCGGCATACAGCCCAAGCGCCAGCGGCGCGGTATAACAGCCCGCGCAGCCGCAAGCCGTCTCTTTTGTGCGGGCGGTATGGGGCGCAGAATCCGTGCCCAAGAAAAAACGCGGGTTGCCTGAACAAACCGCTTGAAGCAACGCCTGCCGGTGGGACTCCCGCTTGAGCACAGGCAAACAATAGAAATGAGGCCGCACCCCGCCGGCGAAAAGCGCGTTGCGGTTGTAAAACAGGTGATGCGCAGTGACGGTCGCGGCCACGTTAGCCCCCGACACCCGCACAAACTGTGCCGCCTCCGCCGTAGTGATGTGCTCAAACACAATTTTGAGGCCGGGAAAATGCCGCACCAGCGGCGAGAGCGTTTTTTCAACGAACACCCGCTCACGGTCAAAAATATCCACATCCGGCGCAATGGACTCGCCGTGCACACATAACACCAATCCTAGCTTTTCCATGCGTTCCAGCACGGGATGAATTAGGTCAACGGCGCTGACCCCAAACTCGGCATGCGTGGTTGCGCCCGCCGGATACAGTTTTGCCGCAATCACTACGCCGCTGGCTTTAGCGAGGTCGATTTCGTCTGGCGGCGTATTATCGGTGAGATACAAACTCATCAACGGCTCAAAAGCCAAGCCCGGCGGGACTTTTGCCAGAATGCGTTCCCGGTAAGCCAATGCTTGTACGGTTGTTGTGATGGGCGGGCGTAAGTTAGGCATGATGAGCGCCCGGCCAAAACAGGCGGCAGAATGCGGGACCACCACATCCAGCGCATCATCGTCGCGCACATGCAGATGCCAATCGTCGGGACGGACCAAGGTGAGGGTAGAAACTTCCCGCGTAGGAGAACGCGCTAATTCCGGCTGCTGTGGGTGTATTGTGCCGTGCACAAGCATTTTGTCATATTTCCGAAATGGGGTGAAATTATCTCACTGACGCTGTGCCAGAGCATGTGCATAAAGTCCTTTGCGTGACGCGCCAGTAATTTCCGCCGCCAGCCGCGCCGCCGTCCCCAGCGGCAACTCGTCCAGCAACAAGTTAAGAACGCGCACGGCCTCAACATCCAGCCCGTCGGGCGCATCCGCCCCCCGGACGACCAGCACAAATTCCCCGCGCATATGGTGGGCGTCAGCGGCAAACCATGCTTCGGCCTCAACGAGCGGCATCACGGCAATTTCCTCGTGCAACTTGGTGAGTTCCCGCGCAATCAGGATTTCGCGCCCGCCGCCCAAAAAGGCCGCCATATCAGCCACGCACTCCGCTACACGGTGCGGCGCTTCATAAAACACTAAGGCTTCGCGCTCCCCGGCTAATGACAAAAGCGCCGTGCGCCGCGCCGTCGATTTCGCTGGCAAAAACCCGATAAAGCGGAATCCGCCCTCAACAATCCCCGCTACCGACACCGCCGCCACCGCCGCGCACGCCCCCGGCACGGGCGATACCGCATAGCCCGCTTCCCGCACCCGCGCTACCAACCGCGCCCCGGGGTCGGAAATAGCCGGCGTTCCCGCATCCGTCATCAGCGCCACATGCTGCCCCCGCGCCAGACACTCAATAATCTGGCCGGCCGTTTGCTGCTCGTTATGCTGGTGTACCGCCATCAGCCGCTGCGCACGAATGCCGAAAGCATCTAGCAGTTTCTGGCTATGCCGCGTATCTTCAGCCGCCACCACATCCACCGCCGCCAACGTATCACGCGCCCGGGCCGACAAATCACGCAAATTCCCAAGCGGCGTGGCCACCACGTACAATGACGGCATATCCATCAGCGGCGAAGAATCAAAATCAATCATGTGGGACTTCCTAAAATCAAAAAAACCACGACAAAACCTGATTATGGATGCGCCAGCGCCCACAGCGCGAGCCAGCGGCACTCAGGCCGAATCCCTCGCGGCAGGATGGCTTGCCAAGCAGCGCCTCAAAATCATCGCTTGCAACGTGCGCTGCCGGGGCGGCGAAATCGACATCATCTGCCTTGATGGCGAAACGCTCGTATTTGTTGAAGTACGCCGCCGTACCCACACCCGCCACGGCAGCGCGGCAGAAAGCATCACCCCCGCCAAACAGCTGCGCATCCTTCACGCCGCAAAATGGTGGCTCATTAAAGAAGGCCGCGCCCATCAAAACCGCCCCTGCCGGTTTGACGCCGTTTTGTTTGAGGGAAACCCTGCCGCAGAACCCCAATGGATTCGCGGCGCATTTGGGGAGGGGCAATGGGGGTGACTGCGGGCATCTGGCGCTCGCCTTGTCTCATGATTCCCGCCGCCATCCCATCCACACCATTGCGCGGATTAGGAATTCAGGCACCACGCTGAAAATATAAGCAGTGACGATGCCGTGCAGTAGTGCCATTGAGAGGAAAAGGGTTGGGATACTGATGCCGTGTTTCAGAAGCACAAACGCGCCCGCCGAAATCAGCACCATGAAAAGCGAATTCAGGATGTTATTGGCGGCAATGATTCGGGCGCGGACTTCCGGCGAACTGCGTTGCTGGATAAGCGCATAGAGCGGGACGCAATAAATGCCGCCAAATACACCCATCATCGTTAAGTCAAGCAAAACACGCCAGGTATGGCTTTGCCGCAAGAGTTCGTTGAGCGGATGGAGGACGATGGATGTTTGCGCGGGCGAGCCAAGGGCTAAGTCCAGCCCAAAAATGGTCATGCCCAATGCGCCAACTGGCACAATGCCGGGTTCTACCGCTTTGCCGCGTAGCCGCGTGAGTTTTTCGCAAATGAGCGAACCCGTGCCGATAGCCACAGAAAACACCGCAAACAGCACCATCACAAGATGGCTGTTTCCGTTTAGATGGGTTTTTGTGTAGTCGGGAAGCTGTACCAGCAAGAGCGAGCCGTAAGCCCAGAACCACGAAATGCCTAGAATGGACTGGAAAACGCTGCGTTCTTGGCTTGCAAAACAGATACCGCGCCATGTTGCGGCAACAATGTTGATGGAGATGTTGAGTTCCGGCGCGGGCGCGGGGGCGGCGGGAATGCGGCAGCTGGCGAGGAATCCGATAACCGCTACCAGCAAGCAGATACCGAAAATCCATACCGTGCCGTTATCCTGGCTGGCGAGTAAGCCGCCCGCGAGCGTACCTATCAAAATAGCGACAAACGTACCGGCTTCAACCAGCGCGTTGCCGCCAACTAGCTCATCGGCGTGTAGATGCTGCGGCAGGATGGAATATTTCACCGGCCCAAACAGGGTGGATTGCAGTCCTAGCAAAAACAGCGCGGACAGCAGCACGGGCAGGTTATGTAGCCAAAACCCTAGGCCCGCAAGCAAAACGATAAAAATTTCGAGCATCTTTGTGGCACGGGCGAGTTTTGCTTTGTCGAATTTGTCCGCCAGTTGTCCGGCGGTAGCGGAAAACAGGAAAAACGGCAGAATCAGTAGCCCGCCGGCAAGAATGGCGAATGTTTTAGCCTCCATGCCCATCCGGGCCATATCTGTTTCAAACCACGAAATAACGCCGAAAGAGGACAGCATCAGCAAGGCGTTTTTGTAAGCGTTATCGTTAAACGCGCCTAAAAATTGCGTGACGAACAGCGGCCAGAAACGGCGCTCGATCAGGAGCGTGAATTGGGAATGCGATTTGTCGTCAATGTTAGGCAGCGGCGGGTTGGGCTTCATGTGGGAGCGTCTCGAAAAATGCGCGGGTCTCAAATACATGGGCAGGAAAGGTGTGTCCTTGCCAGTTCAGCATACGTTTGAGCGCGAGGTCAAAGTAAAGGGCATTGTGTTGGCGGAGCGTGAGCAAATCGGGTAGGGCATCGGCGGGCAGCAGTTTGTGGCGCACAAGCCGGGGCAGGGAAATCAACGGCAGGATGCCGGGTAGCGGGTAATCCGAGCCGTTAAGTAGCCGACGATGCCAGCTTTCGCGCTCCAATAGGGTTTTAAGCACTTGTGGCTTGCGGTTGCGCAGCGTAATGGCGGAGATGTCCCCAAACAGGTTTTCCCGCCATTCGGGACGGTCCATCAGGCGGGCGAACAGGTCAAAACTGGACGCCCGCCGGGTGCCCGGATGGTCAAGGTCTTTGTCCGAGCCGTAACTTGCGCAGTGCGCGACCACCACCCGCACCCCCGCATCCAGTGCGCGGCGCAAATGCAGGGGATTCCCAAAATGGGTCAGGCTTGCGGCCTGTGCCGCTTTTTCTTCCCCGCAATGCGTGATGAGCGGAATAGCAAGACGTGCAAGCGCGGCGAAAAAGGCATCACATTTTGGGGAATCCGGGTTGATATTTTGCGCGGCGGGCAACCATTTCACCGCCCGTGCGCCTTGGGCTACGGCGGCTTCTAGCTGGTCCACCGCGTCAGGCCGGTAGGGGTGGATTGAAGCGGCCCACTCGAATGCGTCAGGACATTCTTTTGCCACCTGCCGGGCGTAATCGTTTGGTACGTAGAACGTACTCAAATCTGGGACGGGCTGCCCGTTGTCGCCGTGATACCAATCGAAAGCAAAGAGCACCGCTTTCACCCCGGGCGGCATACTCCGCGTGAGCGACGCAAGGCGGCGCACGTATTTTTCATCGACGGTTCCCGGCTCTGACGCCGCAACGCCCGCGTTCATATAAAACAGGCGTTGGACATAGAGCACGGGATGCCGTGGGTTCATCAGTTTTTCACCCACACGCGGGCCACGGCCGCTATCCCCAATGCCGACTAAATGCGTATGACAATCCCATACTTGGGCAGGGTCAAGCCCCTGCCAGACTTGGGCAAGCCACGGGCTTTGCGCCAGAGGCATGTTTGAAGGATTGAGGCAGGGATTAAACAGTAACCGTTGGCGGGCCGCCGCCGCTCCCGCGATACTGGCCACCGCCAGTACCGCAGTTTTAAGAAAGCGGCGGCGGACGGGGTTGGGGTGTGGGTTATCCATGTTTTTTTAGGCGTCTTTTTTAGGCTTCTTCTGCCATACGTTTTAGGGTGACGTAATCGGTTTTGCCTGTGCCCAAAAGCGGCAGCGCCTCCACGTACACAATCTTTTTTGGCACGGCCAGTTCTGGCGTACCGG